>NZ_JBQSWC010000038.1:0-50726 GCF_052376775.1 Halomonas sp. AOP43-A1-21
AAACCGAAGCGGCACGCCCCGCGCGTCCGCCTTGCGTGATTGGTTAGAGCCTTATTGTAGTTGGCTCGCCAAATTATCTAGGTAAGTCTTAATCTCTGAATGAAAATCATCTTCAACAGTGCCTGAAATCTTAAGGCTAGCTTCGTCACTCGACACCAAGCCGCCCTCCGTGATGTTCGCTGACCCGACGATAGCAGTAAACTTCTTTCCAGTACGGAAATAGTAGATTTTTGAATGCAATGTTCTGGCATTTTGCTTCGTCATAAAATGCTGAACGGATGGCCATTTTTTGATCAGTTTCGCCGCACGTTTTTGTGTGTGAGCAACATTAGAGATAATAGATACTGAAAACTTTTTGCTGACGGCCTTCCGGATAGAAGGCTCCAGACGCCTCACACCCTCAATCTTCAACCAGCCAGAGCAGAGGACTGATTCCTCAGAGTTTTCGACCAACGAAGAAAGTAAACCCTGATGATTCTGATTTTCAGTGTTTAAATTTAGCTCAATAATCATAAAAAGCTCTAACGTTTGATTAAGGGGCTGGCTTTAGTCCGTCCCAGTGAGGGAAACGGGCGATTTGAACCATTTGTTAGGCGCGGTGAATGCTATTTGTTTTAAAGTCTGCGCTCATTATTAGCTTGCTCATTTCATTTGTCCGATCTTCCATTTCTTTTTTTGATTGGAGCTTTTCTCTATATACATACCTGTCAGGATTAACAGATATTGCTAGCTTGAAACCATCGCTACTCTCGGTGGTTTGGATGATTGCGGTGTTATTGATTATGTATGCTTTTTTGCTTTGTGTATCAACGGCGACGATATAGAAAGATCCATTCTTTTCTCGCTCTTCGAGATAGTCAAAATACATAGAAACTCCTTTTTTGATTAGCGCCTAACAGTGATTATATAGCCAGCGGCATAACCTCAATGAACGCGTCAGCGCGTTCATTGAGGTTATCTAGCCGCTCTGATCAAATCTACCTCATTGATTCTATTGCTAGCAAAGTAAATTTTGGCTTCCTATCCAAAATTCGCATGCTGGCACGATTTGTCATTCTCAATAATACTGTGCATAAACACATATAAAGATTAATACAAAGGGATACCCCATGAAGCCAATGGATAGGGTTCAGGCAACCTTGCGGGTAAAACGCTATAGCCTTCGTACTGAGAAGACATATTGCTATTGGATTCGCTTCTTCATTCGCTTTCAGGGAATAGGGCTCCATGCCGCGATGACGGGCGCTGAAGTGAGGTAATGCTTGGGATATTAAGCAATTAAGGCACGTGGCAACCCCCACATTCAATAAGGCGATTCAATTAAACCATTGGCTTTCGCAAAATCAGATCAAACCGATGCCAGTGGTGCGTTACCAGCCCGCCCTCACCTTCGCTTTCGCGAAAAAGCTCGACCTCCAAACCGTTGCAAAGGGCTTCTACTTCTTGTGTCGAATGAAAGCTCATTGTTGAATGCTTGGCCCACTCGTGCCGGTTACCGAAGAGGTGCCCGATAAATAAGCCTCCCGGCTCAAGCGCTGAAAGGATCATGTTCCATAACGCGGGAAAATGCGTAGGCTCGCAGAACGGTAGGCTTAGCCCCGCATGGATCAGGGCTGGGTAATTCAGCTTTCAGTGTTTCAACTCGCGCAATGGCGTTGGGCTCTTTGTCGATAGCCAACACCTTCCAACCCGACTTCAGCAGTAGCGCGGTTTCGATGCCGCCTCCGCAGCCTAAATCGATAGCATGGCCGTTGCCTTTGGGTAAGCATTCCTCCCCCAAAGCGCGTCGTAATAGCGGCGAGGTGGCTCGCATCTGATTGGCGCAATAGAAGGCTTCCCAACCCGTCTTGTTATCAGTAGTCAATGGCGGTACTTCCTGATTGCATTATGCTTTAATGATGAGTGTTGATAGACATAATCAATTCAAATTAACACGTAGCACCCTCCTCCGCTCTCTTGCATCTCCCCCACTCGCCTCCTACACTGCGCTGGATACTGCTTGACGGGGTGCCGGTGAATCCGGCTGAGATGGCGTAGGGCATGCTCTTTTAGAGCGCCAAGCGCTGGTCCCGCTGAACCTGATCCGGCTAATGCGCTGTTGCTTACATAAGTTTGCAGCGCGGGTACCGGCGTAGGGATCAAGCGATGGCGCCGGCTAGCTCTCTCATGATCGCAAGCCACCCTCCGCGCCATTTCCTCGATCTTTTCGCCTGCCCTTCGGATCACTACTCTGGAGGATGTATGGGTTACTGCTTTACCGATCTCACCACCGCTTGCCAGGACGACTGGCGCGCTTATATCGAGCACGACTTCGTGCAAAAGCTTGGCAACGCTACGCTGCCTGAAGCGTCATTTCGCCACTACCTGAAGCAGGATTACCTGTTTTTGATTCATTTCGCCCGTGCCTATGCCTTGGCCGCTTATAAAAGCCCCACCCTTGCCGACTTGCGCCAGGCTCATGAAGGTATGAAAGCCATCGTGGATGTGGAGCTTGGGCTGCATATCGGCTTTTGCCGCGAATGGGGTATTTCGGAAGAGGAGCTTGCCGAGCTGCCCGAAGCGCGGGCGACCCTGGCCTATACCCGCTACGTGCTGGATACCGGCAATCGTGGTGATCTGCTCGACCTACACGTGGCGCTTGCGCCTTGCCTGGTGGGTTACGGTGAAATTGCCAACTGGCTCAACGCCCAGGGCACTACGGTGCGCGGTGGGGATAACGCGTATGACGCCTGGATTGCCATGTACGAAGGCGAGGAGTTTCAAGACGCAATGCGCGCCGAGCTTGAATGGCTGGACGCACGCTTGGCCGACGTCACCCCTGCTCGCTTTAATGAGCTCAGCAAAATTTTCCGCGATGCAACCCGTCTGGAAATCGACTTCTGGCAAATGGGGCTGACGCTGGCCGAATAGTCGCAACGCGTGCCCTCTTTAAAGCATTACCTTCACGGCCGGGTCTTCCCCTTTGGGCAGCGTCTCGCCCATCCAGAGGTGGTGCAAGCGAGTTTTCAGGATATCGCCTGGGCCTGAGATGAATTTTGGCTGACCAAAGTGACTCATCACCTCGTGCTGACGTTCCAGGGCTTTGCGGTCCTGGGCAACGACTGGGGCCAGAAACAGACGAATGGCAGCCTGTTTGAGCCAGCCAGGCGCCATTCCGTTAGGCGTTGAAAAACAGGCAAAGGGCGTAAAGGTGTCCTTGGTTGCCGGCGTAAAAATCGCCGTGACGCAGAGCGTCAGTTGCGTATCACCTTCCCAGCGCGCCTGCACCGTGGTGGGCGGGTAGTAGCGCGAGACGCTGTGCGAGCGGTCGCGCTCGAGAAACCGTGACATCAGGCCCGTATCAGGCTGGGTCTGCTCAATTTTCATATCTATTCCGTTGCCATGGCTGGTAACAATGAGTTCCACGGGCAAACGCTTATCACGGCGACGGATAAAGCCGTGATGCAGGTGATTGGTATGGAAGGGGTCCATCACGTTTTCGATGGCATCGAAGGCGCGCCCCCGCCAAGTGCCCTGCTGCCACCAGAAGTGATCCAGCGCCGGATTGCCTAGATCCGGTGGGAATGCTGGTTCAGCGGGCGCGGCATCCGAGAGCGCGACAAAAATCCCTCCATGACGCTCCAGTACCCGCAATGGCGTTGCCGCCAGGCGCGCATCGCAGGCGGTTTCGACCTGACATCCCGGCACCTCGGCGCAACGTCCATCGCGAGCAAAACGCCAGCCGTGGTAAGGGCATTCCAGTGTGCCATTCATCACACGCCCTTCGGATAGCGGGTAGTTGCGATGAGGGCAGCGGTCCACTAACGCCCCAACGCCCTCGTCAGTCCGAAAAAGAGCGATGGGCGTATCGCAGCACATTACCTTGCGCGCTTTTCCGCGCGGCATATCACGAGACAAGGCTACCAGATGCCACGCATCCAGCACCGCTTGGGGAAAGCTCATCAGGGCAGCTCCTCGCCGTTCCATTCCAGATCATGAGTGGTGGCGGCGTTGGTAGAGTGTTGGTGAAGAAGGCCGTTAAGCGCGAAGCCTGCCGCGTCGGCCAGGGCACCGACCAGTACCCAGCGGTCACCTGGGGAAGAGACCGCATCCCGGCCTGCCCGCAGGCAGCGCCACCAACGGGCCAAACGGGCATGGCGGAGCGCCGTAGGCAAGCCCAACAGCCACATGGCCGGGCCCAGGTAGCGTATGGTGGGCGGCGTATCGGGGGCCGGTATACCATCGCCCATCGCCCGGGCAAGGTGCCCTGCGCCGCCAAGCAGGTGTACACCGCTGGTTGCCCGCGGGTTGCATTCAAGTAGAAAGGGCCTCTCGTTGACATCAAAGATGGCATCGCAGGCGAACTGACCGTGCAGCCTGGCGCTGGCCGCCAACTGGATGGCCAGCGTGTGAAGCTTGGCATGGCGCGATGCGTCTAGCGGCTCAAACGCATAGCTGGCGCCGCCCGCCATTCGCCAGCGCGAGCAGTAAGCACTGAACGCTGTGAGTTGGCCATGATGGGCAACGGCGTAAAAGCAGGCCTCTTCGCCATGGATATACGCCTGAGCCATCCAAGGCTGTGCGGGGTCCAGGCACAACTGGGCAAAGCGAGCCGCCTTCGGGGCAATCAACGCTCGATCACCAAAGCGGCTAAAGCGTGGTTTAAACACCCATTCGTGGCAGGTCGTGCGATACGTCGCGAGCTGGTCGGCGCTCTCTATGGGCTGGCTTTCGGGTACCGGCAACCCCGCTTGCTGGCAGTGGCGTGCGAAGCAGAGCTTGTCGTGAAGCGTGCGTAATGTCTCGAGCGAAGGCGCCATTAGTCGGTCGCCCAGCCAGTCATGCAAACTGGGCGCCGCTAAATGGAACACCTCTTCGCAAGTGGGTATCACCAGCTCAATACGGTACTCCTCGACCAGCGCCCTCACCCACTGACGAAACGCACCGCCCTGCTGCCGAGGCGCGGGATGACGATGTAGCCGGACGGGCAGCGTCGAACAGCGTGCCATTCGCGCGGCGGCGCTGTCCGCCAGGTGCACCTCCCAGCCAGCAGCGGAAAAATCACGAGCAAGCTCAAGCGCCGCCACCGAGCGCGCGCCGGTAATCAACACCTGCCTAGCCATGATGGCTGACTACGCGGCGACGTTTGGGGCCTTGCCAGCCCGTCAGGTCACGCACCACTTCAACCGGCACCGGCAATTGGCACTTACTGATAAGCGTGGCGCTGGCACGCTCGGCGTCGCGGGCCAGGCAGTGGGGCGAGAGATGCAACACCACGCGCTCAAACCGGGCCTCCGCCTGCCAGAGTGCATCACCACCCAGTGCACTCTCCATTGCGGCGACTACCTGAGGCGGCGTTACGGTGCATTGGGCGAAGCGCCATACGTCGCTCACTCGCCCTTGGGGCGGGTAAATGATGCGTCCGGCAAATCCGCAGGGGCAGGAGGAGGCGCCAAGCTCTATATAGTCATCGCCGCGTACACGCACAATGGGCTGACTGACCCGGCGCAGATCGGTAATGATCGGCCGATAGCCCGGCGTGCCGGGCACCGGTTCAAGCTCGATGATCAGCGAATGATCATTGAGATGCAGATGACCATGGGCACACTCGGCACCCAAAAAACCTTCGGTGGCTTGATAGATCGATCGCGATGCACACCCCAGCCGCGTGGTGATGGCGTCGCGTTCGGCCTCTCCCATTGGCTCGCTGCCCACAAACAGATGGCGCAATGTCGGCAGGTTCATGCCCGCCTCTGCCAGTGCGGCCAGGCGATGAGGCGGCGCAATCAAAATCGTGGGTGCAAACGCCTCCAGCGCGCTGCGCGTCTGCTCGTTTGAGTCGTTCAATGGGAAATGACCAAAGACGAAGCGCTTGCGCTGAACATCACTGTAGAGAGCGTTGCTGGCGCGCAGATGCAGGGCCAACCGCTGGCGGGCCAGCAGCGCGCGAGCGGGCAGCAGCCGCGCCAGGCTCTGGCCCAAATAGTCGGCACGCTCTTTGGAAGTGGCCAAAAAGAGCCCGCGGGCAGCACCGCTGCTACCGGTCGACCAGCCGGCTGAAAGCGACCCCGTTGCCAGGCCCTGCTCGGCGGCATCCGCCATGGCATGCAGCGTTTTCGTGCTCAGGCCAAGACTGTTCCAGGCGCCGTAGTCAGCGCGCAGAGCGGCTATTTCGGTAATCGGGACCGCTTCCCACGGCCCCCAGGCAACCGCCGCCAGCGCAGGAGTGCGCGCCAGCACCGGCTGTAGTTGCCTCCATTGGCGAGCACGCCGCGCCTCCAGCTGGCTAGACGAAAAACGCAGTGCCCGGCGGGTGCGCATCCAGGCGGCAGCCAGTTGGTCAACGCGCATGGGACTCTCGAAAGCGTTGCGCACTCTCGGCACAATGCGAGGGCAGAATGGTAAGTTCAGTGTTGTGCTCGGCGGCAGCGCATAGCTTGGCAAGGGTAGCCCGATAGCAGCGAGTGTTCCCCAACAGCGCGGTGGTCAGCCGTGGCGGCGGGCGGCGCTCATGAATCGACTTGCCGAGCCACACGGCATCGGCGGCTAGCAGTATGAGCTGATCCTGCGTGGTGCGCAGCGCCAGCCCCCAATGCCCCACACAGTGCCCAGGCAGCTCGACGGCCAACAGGCTTCCATCGCCAAGAATATCGCGCCCCTCACTGAAGGGTGCAAAGCCACTGGGCAGCGTGACCGCGGGGGCTTCTTCAAAAAAACGGGCGTTGGCATCAGCGGCCTGAGGCACCAGCGCGGGAAGCAACCCCTGACGCACCCGTTTGAAACGCCCGGGCGCGCGCAGCTCGGTCAATCCAGCGCGGGCGCAGTAGATGGGCCGCTCGGCCAAGTGGCGCATGCCGGCAACGTGGTCGCCGTGAAAGTGCGAAATAATGGTCGCAGTAATATCGCTATCGTTGATGCCATGGGCGGCAAGCCAGGTATGCCAGGCGTGTTCCGCGCCCACCTCAACTGGCGTCGCCCAGCGGTAGAAGCGTTCCGGGAAAGGGGTCGTCGCCTCCAGAAATGCAGGGTCGTAGCCGGTATCGAACAGCAACAACCCGCGGGTGGGATGTTCAATCACGCCTACTAGCGCGGGAAAATCCACCGGGTTGAAACGCCCGCCGGAGAGCGTTGCGGCTTCGGGGTGGCGGCAAAGGCCACGCGCCAGCCACCGAAAACCAACGCGAATCATGAAGCCTCCTGCAAAGCTAGCTGCTGCGCTTGCGCCAGCAATGTGGCCATGGCATCAAAGCGTGGCTGATAGCCCAACAGGTGTCGGGCGGGCGCCAGGTCAAAGGTTTGCGAATAGGCAAGGGTGGCCAACTTGTAGCGAGTCAACATCGGTTCGTGTTCGGCGCGGGTCAGCATTCCCCACTGCTCCTGAAGCACGGCCATCGTACGGGCTAGCCCTACCGGTAATGAAATGAACCGTGGGGATTTGCCCAGTGCCCTGGCCAGCCGATAAGCCACGTCATGCACCGTAACGGGCTGGCCACCGGAAATATTGATCGCCTGCCCGGCAAGTTGTGGCGTGCGGGCTTCGGCTTCACAAATTGCCCATGCCGCATCGCGCAGGTCGGTCAGCTCGATCAGCGCTCGCCCTCCTCTGGGTAGCGGCACTCGCGAGCGCCCGGCCAGTTCGGCAAGTTTGGGGAGAATCACGCGATCCCCTGGGCCGACCAACGCGCGGGGGCGAATGGCACAACAATGCAGAGCGTCGCGCCGCGGCGCCAGAACGAGCCGTTCGGCGGCAAGTTTGGTGCGCGCGTAGTGATTGAGTGGCGGCTTCGCGGGCTGGCTCTGCTCGTCAATCAGAAGGCGGTCGCGGTAGGCGGCAAAAATCGACGGCGAAGAGACCAGCACAAAGCGTAACGCGCCGCTCTGCGCCGCAGCGTTGAGTAACTGTTCGGTCATTGTCACGTTGTGGCGCTCAAAGGCTTTTTTCGGCCCCCAGCTGGCTGACAAGGCAGCGGCATGAACGATGCTATCCATGCCTGCCACAAACTGCGCCAGATCGGTTTGCGGGTGTGTCAAATCCGCCGCGATAAACTCAGCCCCAAGTGCCGTCAATACCTCGCCTGCGGCGTGTGAGCGCCCGGTTGCGCGAACTTCGTGCCCGCGCAATAGCGCCTCACGGGCCAATGCCATGCCAAGCCCACCAGTGGCTCCAGTGATCAAGAGACGCCGACTCATACGCGCAGCACCATAGCGCTGGCGCTTATGCCTGCCGCCGTGCCCAGCAGTAAAAGATAATCACCCCGCTTGACCGCACCAGTGGTCAGCGCATGCGCAAGCACAGTGGGAATAGAGGCAGCAATCTGGTTGCCGGTGGTGGCAAAGATATTGATCACACGCTCACTGCGCGGTGCAAATAGCCGCCGCACATGCTCGACGCCCGGCGCGCTAGCTTGATGGCAGACCACACAGCTCAGCTCGTCGCGGGTGATATTAGCCTGCGCCAGGGCTTTATCGATGACGCCAGGTAGCGTCTTGGCAGATGCCTTGAAAATTCCGAAGGCATCCATTTTGAAGTAAGCACCTTCCTTCAACGCCTCGAAGCCCTCTTCGATGCGCAGCCTGGTGCCGCCCGCGCGTAGCTGGGCAAGGCCATGGTGTGCCCCATAGGTGACCGATGCACTTCCATATAGCCCCTGCTGCTGATCGTCGCTTGCTTCGATCGCCAACGCCGCTGCGCCATCGCCAAAAATAGCGCGCGTTTTGGGATCATTGGGGTTTAACCCCGCCGAGGCGATATCGCTGGCGAACAGGAGTATCCGCTTCCAGCGCCCACAGGCAATGCCCATAGCAGCCACGTCCAGCGCGGCTATAAAGGAGAGGCAGGTCTGATTGACATCGAAACTGGGTACGCCAGAGTACCCAAGACCAAGATGATACTGCACCAGAGCGGCCGTAGAGGGAATGGGCTGCTCCATCACACCACACCCGCCGATGATCACATCAGGCAGCTTTTCACCCCACCCTGCCTTAGCCAGTGCCTCTCGGGCTGCGCTGGCTGCCATCATAGAGGTAGTTTCATCACTGCCAGCGACGTGGCGAACAGCAATGCCAAACTGGCGCTCGGTCCAGCCGGGAGCAAAGCCCTGCTCATGATCAAGGGTAAGGGAGGTAAGTTGATATTTGGGTCGGTAACTACCCCATCCCACAATGGCAAAATCGCTAGTCATCGGTTTCCGTCTACTCAGTTCGCTGACCTACTTTAAACCGTACTTTCGTCTAAAAGCGACAAAGCTACTCATAAAATTAGCCCGCACTAAATGACTTGATTCCATCTCAGTGCTGAACCAAACTGCTTTTAGCGCAGCCTGTGGCTGTGCGTAACGCTTGACGGGGTGCCGGTAACGCCGGCTGAGATGGTGCCGATTCAATAGCACTGATCCCGTTGAACCTGATCTGGTTAGGACCAGCGTAGGGATCAAGCGACATGCAGATATTACAGGCAAATATCGTTCTGCCCCTGTCTCTCCCCGCTTGTCCTCCCTACTCGCTCTATAGGGAGAACACTCATGGCTAAAACGACTCACTTTCTTGCCGAAACCGCCGAGGTAGATGCTGCGGCTATTACTCCGCTGCCCGGCTCGCGCAAGATGTATCTTGAAGGCTCACGCCCGGATATCCGCGTGCCGTTTCGTGAAATCACGTTATCGCCCACCAAGACCACCGGCATTGATGAGGAAAACCCGCCGCTGCTGGTGTATGACACTTCCGGCCCCTACACCGACCCCGCAGCACAGATCGACCTGCGCCAGGGCCTGCCAGAACTTCGCCGGGCGTGGATTGAGGAACGCGGGGATACCGAATTTCTGGAGGGGCTGTCATCGGAGTACGGCAAGCGCCGCGCCAACGACCCGACCCTTGCCCAACTGCGCTTCGATTTAAAACGCACGCCGCGCCGGGCACTCTCTACAAAGGACGGGCGGCCTGGGAATGTCACCCAGTTGCACTACGCCCGCCAGGGCATCGTCACCCCGGAAATGGAATTTATCGCCCTGCGCGAGAACCAGCGCCGCCAAGCGCTGGGCGATGCCGAGGTGGAGCGAATCTTGGGCCACCAGCATCGCGGCCAGAGCTTCGGCGCCAGTATTCCGGAGGAGATTACGCCAGAGTTTGTGCGCGATGAAGTCGCTCGCGGCCGGGCGATTATCCCCAACAACATCAACCATCCGGAAAGTGAGCCGATGATTATTGGGCGTAACTTCCTGGTCAAGATCAACGGTAACCTGGGCAACTCGGCGGTCACCTCGTCGATTGAAGAGGAAGTCGACAAGATGACCTGGGGCATCCGTTGGGGCGCAGATACCATCATGGATCTCTCCACCGGACAAAACATTCACGAAACCCGCGAGTGGATTATTCGCAATTCGCCGGTGCCGATTGGTACGGTGCCGATCTATCAGGCGCTGGAGAAGGTTAACGGCGTGGCTGAGAACCTGACCTGGGAGGTGTTTCGCGATACGCTGATCGAGCAGGCTGAACAAGGCGTGGATTACTTCACCATTCATGCGGGCGTGTTATTGCGCTATGTGCCGCTGACCGCTAACCGGGTAACCGGTATTGTCAGCCGAGGCGGCTCGATTATGGCCAAGTGGTGCTTGTTCCACCATCAAGAGAGCTTTCTTTACACCCACTTCGAGGAGATCTGCGAGATCTGCAAGCAGTACGATGTGGCGTTCTCACTGGGTGACGGCCTGCGCCCCGGCTCGATTGCCGATGCCAACGACGAAGCGCAAATGGCAGAGCTGAAAACCTTGGGCGAGCTGACCCATATTGCCTGGAAGCACGATGTGCAGGTAATGATTGAAGGCCCTGGCCATGTGCCCATGCACTTGGTAAAAGAGAACATGGATAAGCAGCTTGAGTACTGCGATGAAGCACCCTTCTACACGCTTGGGCCGCTGGTCACTGATATCGCACCGGGCTACGACCATATTACCTCGGGCATTGGGGCTGCGATGATCGGCTGGTTTGGCTGCGCAATGCTCTGCTACGTCACCCCAAAAGAGCACCTCGGCCTACCCAACAAGGATGATGTAAAAACCGGCATTATCACCTACAAGATTGCCGCCCACGCGGCGGACTTGGCCAAGGGCCACCCGGCGTCCCAGCGGCGCGATAACGCGCTCTCCAAGGCGCGCTTTGAGTTTCGCTGGGAAGATCAGTTCAACCTGGGGCTGGACCCGGACACCGCGCGTGAATTTCACGATGAAACCCTGCCCAAGGATTCGGCGAAGGTCGCGCACTTCTGCTCCATGTGCGGGCCCAAGTTCTGCTCGATGAAAATTAGCCAGGAAGTCCGTGATACCTACCGCGACCGCACGCCGGACAGCGCAAGCGACGCGGAGTCAGTTAAGCGCGGCATGGAGGAACAGGCGGAGAAGTTTCGCCAGGAAGGCAGCAAGCTGTACCAGGAAGTATAAGATAGCGGTGTTATTGACATCATAGCGTTTGAATATGGCTCTTGGGATTCAAAAATCTCAAGGGCCATTTTTATGTTTACTTATAACAAGCGTAATAACGGCACGCTTTTTAATTCTTAACGCCGACCAACATGATCTGAGTCAGCGGTTAATGAATTAGTTAAGTAAGTATTAAAATTACGGCTAAGAAATATTTTTACACACTCAACCTAAAGATAATTTAGTAACACTCGTGTATGGTTCTCATTTTCATGGGTTCTGTTCGTAATGGCGAACCTAAAATTAAAACCTGTCATACACAAGACGGATTTCAGATGAAGACCAAACTTTCGATAGCGATTACTCTTGCTTTGATCAGTGCAGGCCTGATCAGCGGCTGCAGCGATGATAACGAGCCAGCAGCTACAGATTCACATCAGGAAGCACCGAAAAACAATGCGGCTCCCATGCTGAAATATATTCCGGCTGATTCGCCCTACTTCATGGCATCGCGTGAAACGCTATCGGAACAGGAAGCCTTTGCTATCTATCAGAGCACTCAGCCCATGACTTCCTTTGAGTCTGACCTTGATGAAATGCGCGCTGCATTGCCTCATGTTCAAGACGATGACGTTCTATATACATTCATGACGCTAGCCATCGCCTTGGGTGAAGAGCTGATCGGTGTAGAGTCAATTGAAGATGTCCATGCGCTCGGCATGAAAATGAGTCCCCAGGCTGCGCTTTATGGGTTGGGCATCTTGCCTGTCTTGCGCATGGAGCTGCAGGATGAAGGAGCTTTCCGCACCACGCTGCAGCGCGTCCTGACGAAAGCCGATATTACCCTGAGCAAGGCAACTACCAATGATACCGAATACTGGGTTCTGACGCCTGAAGGCCAACTCAAGATAATTCTGGTCATTAAGGACCAGCAGCTGATCGTATCGGTAGTACCGGAAAATGCCAGTGATGAGCTACTAGACCAAGTGCTCGGAAAAACACTACCTGACAGCAATATTGACGATACCAACGCATTGGCAGAGCTGGAACAGCGCTATGATTTCACACCTTACGGTGCTGGACTACTCTCCTCTTCACGCCTGCTGGATGAACTGAGCACACCTACACATCCTGGTACGCTGGCGCTGATGGAAGCGGTTGATGAAGAGCCGCTGAATCTGTCTGGCTGCCAAGCCGATATTGACCGTCTCACCGGCCGTTTCCCTGGGTTAGCAATGGGCATAAGCGAGTATAATACTGATCGCGTGGAGACGAATTTCATCCTGAGAACCGATGAGGGAATTGTCAGCGACCTGCGTGGCCTGACCACCCAGGTGCCGGGGCTTGGCAGTTCTGCAGGCATGGCCAACTTTGGGTTGAATTTGGACCTTCCTGTGCTTATCGAGACCATCCAAAAATATGCACGGGAATTGCGTGAAACCCCCTTCAGCTGTGATGAGCTACAGGACTTGAACAACTCCTGGAGAGATATCAGCATGGCGATCAACAACCCAATTACCATGATGATTGGTCCGTCGCTTTCGGGTTTCCATGCGCGTCTTGATAATCTAAAAATGGTGAATGGCGAGCCTGTCATTGCCGGCATGCTGACTCTTGCTTCTCAAAATCCGATGGGTTTGTTATCCACCATCAGTACCTTCATGCCAGAACTACAGGCTCTTGAGCTAGCACCTGGCGGAGAACCCCAGAAAATAGAAAGCATGATGTTGCCGCCAGAAGCACCGGCGATTTATGCCGCTATGTCTGATACCGCCATCGTACTGGGTGCTGGTATCAGCGACCAAGCGCTTCTCCAGGAAGGGCTTGATGCTCCTGTTTCCGAACGTGACTTATTGGCCTATGGGTATCTGACGGGTGAGTTTTACCGTTCACTGGCCGATATAATGGAAAAGTCGCCATCACCGGAAGTATCACAGTCTGATATCGAGCTGTTTAGGCAGTATGGCAATACTTTCGAGAATATGGAGTACTGGATGGAAGTGGGTGATGCGGGCGTTGAAATGAGCTTCTCTGTAGAACTCGTTTCTCCGTAAAGCTTAAACGCGTAGATAGTTCAAAAAACAAACAGGGGCCAATGGCCCCTGTTGTCGACGTATTATGCTAACACGGTAAAATTACTTTTTCTTGAGGTTCTCCTTAACCTCACCTTTACCTTTTTGAGCTTCGCCTTTAGCCTGCTGCGTTTTGCCCTTGGCCTCGGTTTTTTCGCTGCCGGTCACTTTACCAGCGGCTTCTTTAACTTTACCAGCGGCCTTGTTAGCTGCGCCTTTTGCTTTATCGTCTTTTCCACTCATGACATAAACCTCTAATCCGTTAGTAGGGAAATACGCTGCGTGCGAGGAGACATTCATTTGTCTTTAACATCGCAGTTGCATTATCAGAGTAGTCTTTTTAAAAAAAGTTGCCTCAATTTGTTATAGATATTTTTGTGGGTGCCCAGCTATTAAGCAAAGCATGTAAACATGCCATAACCAAAAGCGTTGCCACCAGCGCCACGCTCATCGAAGAAAAGCGGTATAGCGCGCTATATACCAGGTCCTGGTTAGGCCCGAGCGACTGCCCAAACAAAATGCCAAGCGTAGTAAGCCCGCCAAACCCGATGCCCGAGCCGCCGCCTTCCTTGATATGCTCGCGGCCGAACAGCAAGAGCCCCAGCCAGTAAAGCAGGATAGCCAGCAGGAAGTGATTGCTCTGGGTATACAGTAAAAGCTGCATGACCAGCGCCAGATTACAGCCCAGCAACGTACCGATGGCACGCTTGCGCGCAGATACCCGGGCCCCCGCATAGCCCATGGCAAACAGCACTAGAATGGTCGCCATCTGTGCCGAAAGTGATCCTTGCAGGTCAAACACCTGAAACACGATGAACGAGAGCGTGGCGGTAATCCCGCCGATCAGCGTCTCGTGGCGTATCTGCGCCTGGGGCTTGCTGGCCCTTGGCGGCGGCTCGCGGGGTTCCACGTCGGGAAACAGTGTATGCATCAGCATGGCGATGAACACGGCCAGTACGCTTGCCACAACGTTGGAGGCAAGCAGATCGCTTAAATCGACGCTTGGGTAGCTTGCGAAATGCAGCAGGATACTCAGGGTAAGCACGCCGTTGGCGCCAAACAAAAACAGCGGACCCTTGGCCATCAGGTTGAAGCGAAACAGGAACATGCACAGCACTACCAGTGTCATGACCACCGGCATGTGCTTGAGCAGGCCCATCACTACGCTGACTTCCAACGCATTAAGCGAGACGTTGGCCAGAAACTGGCGAATGATGCTGGCGTTCAGAATGGGCACCATGCCCAGTAGAAACATCGGAAATACGGTAAAGAAGACCCCATAGTTCCAGCCCATGACCTGGCTTACGACGAAACCTAGCGCGCCGCCGCCCGCTACGCGCAGGCATTGGCGCAGGCCGTTTTCGTTTAGCCCAGGATGAGCGTGAGCCTTCGGCGCAGGCTTGGTTTTAGTAAATCTGATCTTAGCAAACCGCGTCTTAATAGACATAGTGTAGCCAGCTGATCAGATGCGTCTGTAGCCAGGCAAACGGGTGGGCCAACAGATGCTCGCCGGGCAGCAGTTGAACTGTGGCGCGTGCACCGCTGGGGGGCGGCGCCAATAACGGCTCGTTCAGGGCAATATGAACACGCAGGCGCTGAGCGTCGCGCACCCAGCGATCAGACGTCGGAATATCCGCCAGCTGCCCGTCGGCGGCCAGTTGGCCTTCGCGTACCCCAGCATCAAAGGCGCTTACCCGGCCTTCAAAGATATGCCCAGGCCAGGCGTCAAACACTACGGCAGCCTCGTCGCCAGGCTGCACATGGCGCAGGCTCTTCTCGCGGAAGTCGGCGATGATATCCACACGCTGGCTGACCAGGGCAATGACCGGCTGGCCCGCCTGCACGTAGTCACCCGCACGTAGCTGCAGATTGGTAACCTGGCCTGTCTCTACCGCGCGTACCTCGGTGCGGGCAACGTCAAGCTGGGCTCTGTCCAGCGCGATATCCGCCTGGCGCAGCCGCAGGTTGGTGTCGCCCTCTTCGCCCAGCTGGACTTCCAGGCTTTCGATTTTGGCCTGCGCGGATGCCACTTCCGCCTGGGCGGTATGTTCGGCGGCTATCTGCTGATCGTACTGCTGCCGAGAAATACTCTGCCGCCCGATCAGCGCTTCCCCACGGCGGCGCTCACCTGCACGCTCTTCAGCGGTTGCCTGGGCAGACGCTAACATGGCGCGTGCGGCGGCAAGTTCCGCTTCAAGCTGAGTGTTTTCGCGCTGGGCCTGCTCTCGCTCAAGCCTTGCCTGCTCTAACGCGATCTCAAAGGGTTCGGGGTTGAGGCGAAACAGCACATCGCCCTTGGCGACCTGTTGATGATCGCGAACCACTACTTCACTGACCGGCGCGCTAAGCTCCGGGGCAATGCGCGTGACCGGGCGCATGACCCGCGCTTCAGGTGTCATGGGCATAAAGCTGTCGGCCACCAGAAAGTAGGCGAATAAAAGGGCAAAAGCAGCCAGCGCCACTTTTACCCAGAGGGCAAAGCGTTGATCAGGGGACATGGGGTATTAACTCGCTATTTCTCGCCGCCGTTGACAGGCCGCTTGCGCGTCTACTCGCGCAGGTATCGTTGAATACCTTAGTCTAACAAACAATTAGCAAGCTAACAATAAAGCGACTATCTTCCTGTTAAGAGGCTAGCCGCTTAACGCTACAGATATAAAAAGCCCCAAGACCAAATGGCCTTGGGGCTTGAGTACATTAACGCTGTTAAGCGCTATTAGAACCGGTAGCGTAAACCAATGCTGGCAGCATCAAAATCGTAGTTGGACTTATCCAGATAGCGCATGTAATCAGCGTTGATCGATAAGTTATTGGCTACATCAATCTCGCCGCCCGCACCATAAGAGAAGCCGCTTTCACGATCGAGGTTAAAATCCACCTCGGTCATACCTACCAAGCCATACAGACGTGCGGTGGGCGCAATAGGGGCGATACCTTTTGCGTAGGCACCTACCAGGTAATCGAGTTCGGCGCCGCCATCGGAGCCGCCCGTACCCAAGTGACCTTCAAGAGCAAAATAATCGTTAAACTGAGCGCCACCGCGTAAGCGTAGACCTACGCTATCGCGCGAGGAGCCGCGGTCAGGATCCAGACTCCAAGCCATGGCGTCGCCGCCAATATAACCTTCCGGGTAACCAAACGCTTGCTGTGCCTGTGCCGATGCCGCGAATGCACTCGTGCCAACCAGGAGTGCTGCAGAGGTGAGTGATAATACGGTCATCTTCATAGTCATTGAACCTCAGTTAAAAAACAGTGTTTCCTTACACCTGCGTATTGTGGCCGATGTGCAAAGAGAACGCAACGTTTAGCGCTGTTTGGAAAGACTAAGCGCGACAATACCACTCACCACCACCGCTCCACCCACCAGCTGGCTTGGGCTAAGCATCTGCCCGAGGACAAAATAGCCGATCACTAACGATGCAACGGGTTCGATATTCATCACCGGGGCATTGCGTGCCATATCCAGGCGCGGCACGAAAATAAACAGCGTTGAAAACCCGCCTGCATAGAGCAGCGCCAGAAACACCAGACCCAGCCAGCCCTGGCTATTTTCAGGTAGGCTCATCCCGCCCGGCACCGCGCCTAAAATTCCGCCAATGATCATGGCGAAAAATACCGTTTGCATGGTTAACAGGCTTCGCAGGGTGCTGCCCACCTGACTTAAGCGATGCTCGGTAATCCATAACGCACAGGCGAACACGAAGGCGGCGACCAAGCCAAAGCCAATCCCGGCCACCCATTCAGGCCCCATTGCATCGGCATTGGAAAGCCAGGTAGGAATATCCAGCACCACGACAAGCCCGATTAATATCGTTCCCATGATGATACAGCTACGCAGCGTAGGCCGCGCCCCCCCCAATGCCCAGCTCAACAGCGCTAACTGAATAGGAAAGGTATTCACCAGCAGTAAAGCAATCACCACCGGCAACCGTGCCACGGCAGAATAGAGGCTTAGGCTTTGAATGGTAATAAGCACGCCCACGGCCAACTGCCAGCGCCATGTTCCGGATGGCAACCAGAGGCGTTTTTTCTGCACCAGTACCAGAGTAAACAGAATCACACAGGCCAACCCCGAACGGGTTAACACGGCCAGCAGCAAACCCGTCCCGTTATCAAAAGCTAACCGTGCCGACACATGGTTAGCAGCAAACATGGTGCCAACCGTAATCATTAACAGGATGGCCAGATGGCGAGGCAACGGGGTGGGTAGCGACGATGCGGACATAGGTACCAAAGCTCAGAATAAGTGGGGCTAAATAGCCAAACATGCCTGTATTTTACATAGAAGGCTAAACAAATACCCTCTGTTAGTGATGCCGCTTGCCGCGTATTAAACTTAGGTCCAAACTTCAGCTTTCTTCTTGGTGGATATTTTTATGAATGCACCGGTGCTGGTCATTAACTGTGGTTCTTCCTCGATTAAATACGCGCTGATCGACTCAGACCCGAATGCGCCGCGTCTGGCCGGGCTGGCCGAGCGTCTGGGCAGTGCCGATGCCTGCTTAAAAGGTAAGAATAGTGCCGGTGAGCGCTTTGACCAGCCACTGCCCAATGCCCACCATACGCAAGTGTTAAACGCTATTTTAGAGCGCCTGGAAGGACGTATCCCTGCGGCCATCGGCCACCGCATTGTTCATGGTGGCGAACAGTTCACTCAGGCCGCGTTGATTGATGAGAGCGTAGTCAGCGCCATTCAAAGCACTGCGGCTCTGGCCCCTTTGCATAATCCTGCCAATCTGGCCGGGATCGCCGCTACCCAAAAGGTGTTTCCCGAGCTGCCTCAGGTGGCGGTATTCGACACCGCGTTTCATCAAAGTCTGCCGCCCACGGCTTACCGCTACGCCCTGCCGGAAAGTCTGTACGCCCAGCACGGTATTCGCCGCTACGGTTTTCATGGTACCAGCCACGCGTTTGTCAGCCAGCGTGCGGCCACGCTTAGTGAACGCGGCGCTGGCGGCTGGCTAACCGCTCATCTGGGCAACGGCTGCTCGACCTGCGCGATATGGAACAATCAGAGTAAAGACACCAGCATGGGGCTCACACCGCTGGAGGGCTTGGTGATGGGCACCCGCAGTGGCGATGTCGACCCGGGGCTGCACGCGCATTTGCACCGCCAACTGGGCTGGTCGCTGGAGCAAATTGATGACGTGTTGAACAAGCAAAGCGGGCTGCTGGGCCTCTCTGGACTGACCAATGATATGCGCGAAGTTGAGGAAGCCGCAGAAAACGGCCATGAAGGCGCCCTGCTGGCACTGAACGTTTTCTGCTATCGCATTGCCAAATCACTGGCCGCGCTTTCCTGTGCGCTACCTAGGCTGGACGGGGTCATTTTTACCGGTGGTATCGGTGAGAACTCCCCCACTGTGCGCCGCCAGGTAATCGGCCTCTTGCCCCACTTTGGCTTTGCCCTAAATGAGGAGAGCAACGCAGCGATGATACGCGGAAAAGAAGGCAAACTGGACAGCGAGAATCATGCAGGACCTGAAGTATGGGTCATTCCTACCGATGAGGAAGGCCGTATCGCGATGGAAACACGCCAGTGTGTGGAGGCTCAAGCATGACTACCCCTGCCCAACCTCAAGCCATCCTGTTAGTGCCCACCAGCGTAGGCGCCGGCTTAACCTCGGCCTGTTTAGGATTAATTCAGGCACTCGACACCATCGGCCTAAAAGCCGGCTTTTTAAAACCATTTATGCAAAACGAGCTGAATGGGCCCGGCCTTGATCGTTCAACCGCACTGGTATCGCGTACCTTAAACCAGCGCCCACCCTCGCCTATCTCTCAATCCAGACTGGAACGCTTGCTGCGCGATGACCAGATTGATGAGCTGATGGAAAACGTGGTGGAGCTTTATGATCAGGTAGTACAGCAGGCCGAGCGCGATAACAACGCCCTGGACTTGGTTGTGGTAGAAGGCGTGGTGCCGACCCAACATACCACCTATGCCACCCAGACTAACGCCCAGCTGGCACATGCACTCAATGCGCGCATTATTCTGGTCGGTACGGGCGATTTACACGACCCCCAAGCGCTTGCTGACGAGCTTGATATGCATGCGCGCAGCTTCGGGGGAGTTAGCTCCAGCCGCACGCTGGGCTGCATTTTAATGCGTATGAAAAATCTGCCCTATGGGCAGGAAGATGATCTTTCAGCAGCCCCCGGCACCATCAAGCCTCAGCTTGAAGAACCCGTACTTGCCGAGCTGCGTCGCTACTCGCCGTCGCTTGCCACCGAAAGCTTCCATTTAATTGGCATCGTGCCGCAAAGCAAAACGTTGACTGCGCCGCGTACACTGGATGTGGCCCGTGCGCTTAATGCCACACTATTGAATGAAGGCGAAGCCGCCAGTCGGCGGGTAATGTCGACCAGTCTGTGCGCCCGTAGCGCAGCCAATGCGCTGCATATCTTTACCCCGGGAAGTTTAGTGGTGGCTTCAGGCGACCGTGATGACGTTGTATTGGCTTCGGCACTTGCCACCATGAACGGCACCCAGCTGGCGGGCGTACTGCTGACCAACGGCTTTTTGCCCAATGACAACATGATTGAGATGTGCACGCCGGCTCTAAAAACCGGACTTCCGGTGTTGGCCGTGGAAACCGATAGTCTGACCACCGCCCAACATCTGAGCCAGCTAAGCAGCGAAATTCCCATTGATGACTTCGGGCGGGCTGAACAGGTCGCACGCTATGTAGCCGCGCATATGGATCTGGAGTGGCTTAAAACCACCTTAAGCAACAGCTATATACAGCGTCTGTCGCCTTCAGCATTCCGCCATCAGTTGGTTAAGCAGGCCCAGCAAGCTCAAAAGCGCATTGTACTGCCGGAAGGAGATGAGCCACGCACGGTGGAAGCCGCGATTATTTGCCAGCGGCGCGGCATTGCCAACTGCGTACTGCTAGGCAGCCGCGAAAAAATTGAAAATGTCGCTCGCAACCGTGGTCTAACGCTGCCGGACACTCTCATGATCATCGATCCGGAAAGCACGCGGGCAAACTATATCGGGCCGATGGTAGAGCGCCGACGTGGCAAGCTCAACGAGCTTACCGCTGAAGCCCAGCTTCAGGATAACGTGGTGCTGGGTACCATGATGCTACAGCTCGATGAGGTGAATGGATTGGTATCCGGCGCCATTCATACCACGGCCAATACGGTGCGCCCGGCGTTTCAGCTGATTAAGACCGCGCCTGAATATAACCAGGTATCGTCGATCTTCTTTATGCTGCTGCCCGAACAGGTAGTGGTATATGGCGATTGTGCGGTGAACCCGGACCCGGATGCTGAAACGCTTGCCGAAATCGCCCTGCAAAGTGCTCGCTCAGCAGAAGCGTTTGGTATCGAGCCGCGCGTAGCCATGATCAGCTACTCAACCGGCGACTCGGGCACAGGTGCGGATGTGGATAAAGTGCGTGAAGCCACTCGCATTGCCAAAGAGCGTGCCCCGCACTTATTGATCGATGGCCCACTTCAGTACGATGCTGCCGCCATTGAAAGCGTGGGTAAGCAAAAAGCGCCCGACTCGCCCGTAGCAGGCCGTGCCACCGTGTTTGTATTCCCCGATCTGAATACCGGCAATACAACCTACAAAGCGGTGCAGCGTAGCGCTCGCGTCGTCAGCGTGGGGCCCATGCTTCAGGGGTTGAACAAGCCGGTGAATGATCTTTCACGCGGCGCTCTGGTAGATGACATTGTCTACACCATCGCGCTGACCGCCATTCAGGCAAGTCAGCGGGAAGCGTAACCTCGTCATCGCACCTTATACGCTAACGTGGGTGCGATCACTGGGAAGCTAGGTTCAAGGCAAGAAAAAGCCCCGGCCAGCTGAGCTGACCGGGGCTTTTTTCCTTCAACCACTTAGCAACCACTTAGCGACATGGATCAATCACGTCCACATGGGTACCATGGATTCCAGCACAATCACCAGGCTCATCGCGGTGATGGTCAAAATCGATACGCCAAATACGCGTTTGGCCCAGCGTACGTCATCATCCAGACGGTAGCCGCAGATGGCCAAGTAGAGCCAGTAGCCCCCCATGGTCAGTGCGACACACAGGTAGCCAGTACCTGCCTGGCTCGCCAGTACCAAGGCTAACGAGGCGGGAATAAACGCCAAGATGTAGCCAAGGATATGATGCTTTGCGCGCTTGATACCGTGAACAACAGGCAGAACGGGAATCGAAGCGCGCTGGTAATCGGCATAGCGGAAAATCGCAATAGCGTAGGAGTGCGGCATCTGCCAGAGGCAGAAGATCAGCAGCAGAACAATCGCCCCACTGTCAAAAGTACCCGTCACCGCGCAGTATCCCACCACTGGCGGCATAGCGCCTGAAAGGCTGCCTACCACGGTGCCGTATTCAGAGTTACGCTTCATATAGAGGCTATACACCCCTACATACACGCCCCATCCAATCACGGCCAAGGCCACCGTCAATCCATTGGTGCCTAATGCCAGGCAGACCACACCACTGATACCCAGCAGCGCCGACAAACCCAATGCTTGAGTGATAGAGACGCTTCCCCTAACCAGAGGACGATGGCGCGTGCGCGCCATCAGTGCATCAATATCCCGATCAATCACGTTGTTACACGCACATCCTGAGGCGATCACTAATGCGATCCCCAACATGACCGAAGCAAACGTCACCAGATCGAATTCACCGTGCGCGGCTAGAAAGTAGCCGCCAAGGGCGGCAATCAGATTGCCGCCGATGATTCCTGGCTTGGTTAGCTCAAGCAGATCGTGCCACCGATTGGGCATGCTGGTTAGCCGATCATCATGTTGAGATGTAGATGCTGCATGATCCACAGCGAACCTCCTACCACTAGGCCGAGAATCAGCACCGTGAAGACGAAGGAAAGCATGTTCCAGCCCTCTTCAGTCTTGAAGTCCAAATGCATGAACATCACAAGCTGAACCAGAACCTGCAAGACGGCAGTTACAACGATGATTCCCACGTTCACAGGCAAGCTGAACGAACCCAGCATAACGGCGCCAAATGGAATGACAGTCAGGACCAACGACAGCACAAGACCCGTTACATAGGACTTTACGGTGCCGTGACCGGACGGTTGGCTAGAAGAACTCATACCAGCACTCCCATCAAGTAGACGAAGGAGAATACACAGATCCAGACGATATCCAGGAAGTGCCAGAACAGGCTCAAGCACAGGATACGCGGACGCGTTTTATCATTCAGACCCTTGGTCGACAGCTGAACCAGCATGACCAGAATCCAGATCATACCGAAGGTCACGTGCAGACCGTGTGTGCCTACCAGTGTAAAGAACGCTGACAGGAAGGCGCTACGATCTGGGCCGAAACCTTCATGGATCAGGTGATGGAATTCATAGATTTCCATGCCTAGGAACATCAGGCCCAGCACGAACGTAATGCCCAGCCACATTTTCACCTGACCGACACGATTGGCGTTCATCGCCAGAACGCCCATGCCGAAGGTGAAACTACTGATCAGCAGAGCAAAGGTGCCGAACAGAATCAAAGGTAGTTCAAAAATATCCGCGCCGGTCGGCCCGCCTGCCGTGCCCTTCATGAGCACGGCGTAGGTGGCGAATAGTGTTCCGAAGATCACTAAGTCGCTCATTAGGTAGACCCAGAAACCAAATACCTTGGTAGGACCGGCATCGTGGTGCTCATGCTCTTCAGCATGGGCATCGTGATGTAGGGATTCAGTAGCCATTACGCCTGGGCCTCCACACGTTGTTGATGAGCACGTTCGATTCGCTCGACCTCTGCAGCAGGTACGTAGTAATCGATATCGTCGTTAGATACCCGCATCAGGAAGCTCACCAGCATGCCGATCGCACCGAACCCAGCCAGCCACCAGATATGCCATACCATGGCGAAACCAAAAATCATCGCAAACACACTGATGATAGGGCCGGCCACCGTGTTTCTCGGCATATGGATATCGGTATAAGGCGCATCATCCAACTGCTCGTTGCCACGCTGCTTTTGCGACCAGAAGCTGTCGATATCACCAACGACGGGCAGGCGGGCAAAGTTGTAGAACGCGGGCGGGGAAGAAGCAGCCCACTCCAACGTACGACCATCCCATGGGTCGCCGGTCACATCAGCATACTTATCGCGGTTACGCACGCTTACGTAGAACTGAATAAGCGTACAAGCGATACCCGCAGCGATCAGCAATGCACCGATCAAGGCAACGATAAACCAGGGCTGCCATTCAGCGTTCGGGTATGAGTTCATGCGGCGCGCTGCACCGTAGAAGCTCAGAACATACAGCGGCATGAACGCGACGTAGAAACCGATTATCCAGCACCAGAAGGAACGCTTGCCCCACTTCTCGTCCAGCGTGAAGCCGAAGGCTTTCGGGAACCAGTAGGTCAGACCCGCCATCATGCCGAAGACCACGCCACCAACGATAACGTTATGGAAGTGAGCAATAACGAACAGACTGTTGTGCAGTACAAAGTTCGCTGCCGGCAGTGCCAGCATTACGCCGGTCATACCACCAATCGTAAAGGTGATGATGAAGCCCAGGGTCCAAAGTACCGGTGACGTCAGTTCCAGACGACCACGGAAGATAGTGAACAGCCAGTTAAACACTTTCACACCGGTCGGGATCGCGATGATCATCGTCATGATGCCGAAGAAGGCATTGACGTTGGCGCCTGCACCCATGGTGAAGAAGTGGTGCAACCAAACGATGAACGACAGCACGGTAATGGCAATTGTTGCCCACACCATGGTGTGGTAACCGAACAGACGCTTGCGAGCAAAGGTGGCAATAACTTCTGAGAACACGCCGAACGCTGGCAGAATCAGAATATAAACCTCAGGGTGACCCCACGCCCAGATAAGGTTGACGTACATCATTACGTTGCCGCCCATATCGTTCGTGAAGAAGTTCATCCCCAGGTAACGATCCAGCGTCAGCATCGCAATAGTAGCGGTCAAAATCGGGAAAGAGGCAATGATCAGTACGTTGGCGCACAGCGACGTCCAGGTAAAGATCGGCATGCGGAACAGGGTCATGCCCTTGGTACGCATTTTCAGAATAGTAACGAAGAAGTTGATACCGGTTAACGTGGTACCTATCCCGGATATCTGCAACGCCCATATCCAGTAATCGACCCCGACCCCGGGACTGTACTCTATCCCCGATAACGGCGCGTAAGCCAACCACCCTGTGGTCGCAAACTCACCCACGAACAGAGAAACGTTGATCAGCAGAGCCGACACAGCGAACAGCCAGAAACTCAGGTTGTTAAGGAACGGGAACGCAACATCGCGCGCACCGATCTGTAACGGAACAACCAAGTTCATCAGGCCGATAACCATGGGCATCGCCACGAAGAAGATCATGATAACGCCGTGGGCGGTAAAGATCTGGTCGTAGTGATCAGGCGGCAGAATGCCTGCCGAGCCACCCGCTGCTACCGCCTGCTGTACACGCATCATCAGGGCATCAGCAAAGCCACGCAGCAGCATGATCAGCGCCACGATGAAATACATGATACCAAGCTTTTTATGGTCGACTGAGGTGAACCACTCGTTCCATAGCCAGCCCCACTTACGGAAATAGGTCAACGCGCCCAACAACGCCGCGCCGCCTAGAATCCCCACGAGACCCGCTATCACCAGAATGGGCTCGTGATAAGGAATTGCTTCTAGGGTTAATTTACCGAACACGGTTACTCTCCCGCCTCATTGCTCATGGCCTGGCCATCCTCAGCCTCGCCATTCGCTTGGTTGTCGGTCGTTTGATAGGCTTCATTGCTATCGATTGCTGGTGCGCGGGGCGCATCTTGAGTGTCAGTGTCGGGGTCGCTGCCAGTATGGAAGCTGGACACCAAGCGCTCATAGAACTCAGGCGTAACGTTTGAGAAGTACTCAACAGGATGGAACGAAGAACGCTCAGCAAGCCCAGAGTATCCTTCCGGATAGCTCAGGGTTTGTGGCGACTGCGCGACTTCAGCAACCCAGGTATCAAAATCTTCATCTGATGTCACATGAGCATCGAAGATCATGCCAGAGAAGCCAGCACCGCTATAGTTGGTCGAACGACCACCGTAGGTACCGATTTCGTTGGCCTGCAGATAAACGTCGTTATCCATTCCTGCCATTGCGTAGATCTGGCTACCCAACTGAGGAATGAAGAAAGAGTTCATCACTGAACCGGAGCTCACGCGAAAACGAACAGGCGTATCTACCGGGAAGGCAACTTCATTGACCGTTGCAATGCCTTGCTCGGGATAGATGAACAGCCATTTCCAGTCGAGCGCCACAGCTTGAATTTCAAGCTCGGCCACGTCGCTTTCAAGTGCGCGGTGAGGATCAAGGTCGTGCGAACTTTTCCAGGTAATTACGCCCAAAATAGCGACGATAACCACCGGAACCAGCCAAACGATAGCTTCGATCCAGTTGGAGTGTGCCCAGTCGGGCAGGTATTCGGCCATTGTATTGCTACGGCGATAGTACCAACCAAACACTATCGTCATGACAATAACGGGGATGACCACGATCAGCATCAGGCCAAAAGAACTCAGAATTAGTGAACGCTGGGTTTCACCAATCACGCCTTTCGGGTCCATTAAGGCCGAGCTACAGCCTGCAAGCAGCAAGCATAGCGCTAGGAGCACCAAGGTGCCGGCCCTGCGCCAGTAGAAAGGTTGTTGCATGGTGCGATCTCGTCAGAGTTGCGTTACAAAACTAGCCGCCACACAGCAAGCCAAACGATATGCCATATGCCAGCTAACTAACACCCCATACCTTTCCCAAAACACTCTGCCAGCAGGGTCTGCCCTTGCTCCGGGAAAAATATGCGCTACCAGGGTAGGAAGCAGGTAGCGGATTGAGCTAACCCTCATACTAAATCAGGATCAGCACTAACGAAGGGTATTTTCCTTGGATCTAAACAACGAAGCAAAGCGACGATTTGACGCACCCAACCGCGACAGATTAGTGCGCATGTTCACAGGTAGGTAATGCTGGAGAGTGGCTAAAAATTGTGCGCCCTCGGAAGTCGGTAAGTAACTCAGACGTGCACTTATCGTTAGTAACGATAATGTCGAAATCGTTCAATGAGGCGAAGTAAGCGGGACGAATAATCCCAAATTTACTTGCGTCCACCACTAAGAAACACTGCAATGCAGAGGCAATCGCCGCCTGTTTGGGAGCAACCTCATGAAAGTGGAAGCAACTAACGCCTCGACCACAATCAACGCCCGCCGCTGAAATAAATGCTTTATTGATCCCGATACGCTCAATCGTCGCACGCATCTCATCACTACCAAACGATTGTGACGCGGCATAAAACAGCCCGCCTAATAATACTAAACGTACATTAGGCAGAGCTGACACCACCGTGGCTACGTTAAGCGCATAGGTAACCACGGTTAATTGGTTAAAACTCTTGAGCTGGCCTAAAAGCGGCATCAAGGTCGAGCCGCAGTCAATAAATAGCGTATCGCCCTCTTCGATGAAACCAGCGGCCTGTTGGCATAATGCGTGCTTTACCGGGTAGTAATTGGCCTGCTGCTCGGTTAAATCATATACCTGGGTTGCGCCAGGGTAGCTGGTCATCACCAACCGGCCACCAAGTAGCACCATAGCACTAGGCTGCGTTGTAAGGTCGCGGCGTATGGTCATTTCCGAAACACCGCATAAAATAGCGGCATCGCGTAAATGCAATGTGCCACCACTGGCCAACGCTTCTTGAAGCACGGTCAATCGCTGTGCACTGCGACCGTTCATACAAGGCATCTCCTTTGTCATTTCTTGTTGCCAGTTATGTTTATGCTGCGCGAGCGGCCATCCTCTGGCTACTCCCCTTTAGCCTCAAAACCATGCCCACTACCCTGTCACGCCTCTCCTGTGCTACGCCTCAGTGTGTTTGGGCACTTTAGATGTTGCATCACGGCCATGACATTTAAATAGCGTTGGTTAGGCTTTATTGCAATTCGGCGTTAAAAAAATAACATGCAATGTTATAATTCTAACATCCACGCCAGACCACATAATTCCAAACCCGATTAAAACCGTGGCAACTTTTTGAGGCTTACATGACCGCTCCGACTCTTATGCGCACTTCTTATCTCGCCACTCTTAGCGCTGGCGTACTAATGGCGGGTATCACCCCGGTGTTGGCAAACGACTCCCAAGCTCAGCCACTCGATAGACTGTGGTCATTTGCCAACGTCTCGGTTAACTACCTTGATTGGTCCAACGGCACCGAGCGCCGTACCGCCTCCAACGCAGCTAAAAGTGATTTCACCTATGTAGAAATTGAAGGCGGCGCGGGCTTTAGCTGGGGTGAGTTCTACGGCTTCTTCGATTTCGAGAACCCGACCAACGACCAGTTCGATGAATCGAGCGGTGGTAAAGATAACTTCCGCACGGCAGGTAAGATTACTTCGCATATTTATCTCGGTGACAGCCCGCTTTCGCTGTATGCCCACGTATACGACTTCCGCGACTACGGCTATAACGGACGCGAGCAGGATCAAATTCTAGGTCTTGGCTATCGCACTACCTTCGCAAACGGTCTATGGTTCAAACCATTCATCGGCGCAGCACGGGTGCAAAGTGATGGCTACACGGGTATGAATGGCTATATGGCTGGCTGGGTGGCGGGCTATGACTTCGCCGCGCTTGATCAGAACTTCAGTGTCACGAACTGGCACGAGCAAACGTTTGGCCGCGACGATGATTACCTGGAACAGAATTACGTGGGCGACAAGGCCGGAAGTGTGGGCACCAACGGTGCACTGAGCCTTTGGTGGCACCCGACTGACCTGATCACCACAGGCATTCAGTACCGCTACTCGGATAACAAGCTGGGTACGCCGAACGATTATCAAAACGCGATGATTTACTCCGTCAAGCTCAACTTACTTTAAACGAGCCCCCTCGCGGACTCAAAGGATCCTCATATGACACTCCTTATGAGCTTGGTTGGCATGGTCACGCTGGTGATCATCGCCCTGATCTTCTCTTATGATCGCAAGTCAATACGTCTACGTACGGTGCTGGGCGCCTTTGCCATTCAGGCAGGTATCGGTGCCTTTGTACTGTATGTGCCGTTTGGTCAGGCCGTCTTAGAAACCATTTCTGCGGGGGTAAGCCAGATACTGGTTTATGCCAATGATGGGATCGGCTTTCTATTTGGTGGCCTGGCTGACGTCGATAACGTCGGCTTTGTGTTTGCCATCAAAGTGCTGCCGGTCATCATCTTCTTCTCCTCACTGATCGCCGTGCTGTATTACCTGGGCATCATGCAGTGGGTCATCCGCATTCTGGGTGGCGCGCTGCAAAAAGCACTGGGTACTTCGCGCACCGAGTCGCTTTCTGCTACGGCCAACATCTTTGTAGGCCAGACCGAAGCCCCGCTGGTGGTTCGTCCCTTTATTGCCCGCATGACGCCCTCACAGCTATTTGCGGTGATGTGTGGTGGTCTGGCATCCGTAGCAGGCTCCGTACTGGCAGGCTATGCCGCGCTGGGCATTCCCATGGAATACCTGGTAGCCGCTTCCTTTATGGCAGCCCCTGGCGGCTTGCTGTTTGCCAAGCTGATCATGCCGGAAACCCAGGATGCGACCGACAGCGACAGCATCACCAAGGTTGAAGAAGAGCTTCAAGAGCTTGACAACAAACCCGCTAACGTACTGGACGCTGCCGCATCGGGCGCCACCTCCGGCCTGATGCTGGCTGCCAACGTTGGCGCCATGCTGCTGGCCTTTATTGCCTTGATCGCATTGGTCAACGGTATTTTAGGCGGCGTTGGCGGCTGGTTTGGGTTTGAGTCGCTGAGCCTTGAGATGATTCTGGGCTGGCTGTTTGCGCCGCTGGCGTTCCTACTTGGCGTACCGTGGTCTGAAGCAACGCTTGCTGGTTCGTTTATCGGCCAGAAGCTGGTCGTCAACGAGTTCGTTGCCTTTATTAACCTTGCGCCCTACATCGATGGGGAACAAGTAGTGGCCGCGACAGGTCAGTTGATGACGCCTCACACCATGGCCATCCTGTCGTTTGCTCTATGCGGCTTTGCCAACTTGTCATCTATCGCTATTTTGTTGGGCGGCCTGGGCAGTATTGCACCGACGCGTCGTGCTGAGATTGCCCGCTTTGGAGTAAAAGCCGTGCTGGCCGGTACTTTATCCAATTTAATGTCTGCCACCATTGCTGGTTTCTTTATCTCGTTAAGTAATCTAACCAGCTAACCCCTAAGAGCTTAAGCGCGAAGTTGAGCGCTTAAGCTCCAGCGTACCGGGCACTGCGATTTATACTTGCAGTGCCCGTTTATCTTTTCCTGATTTGAGAGAACGTCATGACCGCTTCCACTTCGACTGGCCCTAACCATGCTGACCAACAGGCTGCCCGCCACGCGTTAGCCCTGATGGATTTAACCAGCTTAAACGACAGCGACACCGACGCGACCATTGAAGCTCTTTGTCAGCAGCTTAAAACGCCTTACGGCAACCCGGCAGCCGTATGCGTCTATCCGCAATTCATCGTTACCGCCCAGCGTGCGCTTACTGCGCACAAATTAAACGAGCTGGTGAAAATCGCGACGGTTACCAACTTCCCGAATGGCGGCGAGGACATCATGGCTGCCGCCCGTGAAACCCGCGATGCGGTTGCCTCGGGCGCTCATGAAGTTGATGTGGTTTTCCCTTACCGCGCACTCATCGCGGGCGACGAAGAGACAGGCCTTGAGCTGGTTGAAATGTGCAAAGCGGCTTGTGCGGGTCAGGCCCTGCTGAAAGTCATTATTGAGACAGGCGAGCTCAAGGAGCCAGCGCTTATCAAACGCGCCAGCGAGCTTGCCATTGAAGGCGGCGCCGACTTTATTAAAACCTCTACCGGCAAAGTGGCTACCAACGCTACGCTTGAAGCCGCAGAGATTATGCTGAACGCGATTAAGGCAAGCGGCAAAGACGTGGGCTTTAAAGCCGCAGGCGGCGTGCGCACCACACAAGAAGCCGCTGAGTACTTAGCGCTTGCAAGTAAGATCATGGGCAGCGCCTGGGTAACGCCTGCGCACTTTCGCTTTGGCGCCTCGAGCCTTTTAGCCAATTTACTGAACACACTGGGCGGCGTGGAAAGCGCGGCACTACAAGGAGGCTATTAATATGCTCCCGCAGGAACTGATTCGTTTAAAGCGTGATGGCAACCCACTGGCAGCAGCGGATATCAAAACCTTTATCCAAGGCATTGCCGATGACCGCATCAGCGACGCTCAGATTGGCGCCTTCACCATGGCGGTATTTCTTAACGGCATGAGCCGTGAAGAAGTGGTCGCGCTGACCACTGCTACGCGTGATTCCGGTCACGTCATGCAGTGGGATTCGCTCAACCTGCCTGGACCGGTGGTCGACAAGCACTCCACCGGCGGCGTGGGTGATCTGGTGTCGCTGGTACTCGGCCCGTGGGTCGCCGCATGTGGCGCCTTTGTACCCATGATTTCAGGCCGTGGCCTTGGCCATACCGGCGGTACGCTGGATAAGCTTGAGTCGATCCCCGGCTACGACCCCTACCCTGCTCCTGAGCGCTTTGGTGATGTAGTGAAATCCACCGGCGTGGCGATCATCGGCCAGACCGGCAACCTGGCACCGGCGGATAAGCGTATTTACGGCGTGCGCGACGTCACCGCGACGGTTGAATCCATTCCGCTGATTACCGCGTCCATTCTGGGTAAAAAGCTTGCCTCCGGCCTTGATGCGCTGGTCATGGATGTCAAAGTCGGCAGTGGCGCATTTATGCCCACCACCGAAAAATCCCACGAGCTTGCCAAAAGCATCGCCTCGGTGGCCACCCATGCCGGTACACCGACAACCGCACTTCTCACCGACATGAGCCAGCCGCTGGCACCGTGCGCGGGCAACGCAGTTGAAATCATCGAGACGCTGGAGCTGCTGCGTGGCGAGCGCCCCAACAGCCGCGTGATGCAGGTTACCCGTGAGCTGGCGGTAGAAATGCTCATGGCGGGCAAACTGGCCAAGAGCCGTGAAGACGCCCTGAGCCAGCTTGAAAAAGCCCTGACCTCGGGTGCCGCAGCCGAAGTATTCGCGCGCATGGTGCGTGAACTGGGCGGCCCGGGTGATTTTATGGAGCGCTCTGACAGCTACCTTGCCAAGGCCAACGTGGTCAAGCCCGTGTATGCCGAACAGTCGGGCAATGTGCTGCGCATCGATACCCGCGCAGTGGGCATGAGCGTGGTGGAACTGGGCGGTGGTCGCCTGCGTAACGATGCCAGTATCGATCATAGCGTGGGTTTCAGTGCGATTGCCGAGCTGGGCACCCAGGTGGATAACCAGCAGCCGCTGGCCTTCGTTCACGCGCGTAGCGATGAAGAAGCTGACCGCGCCGCTGCCCAGCTGCGTGCTGCCATCACTATTGGCGCGGGTGAAGCGACGATTGATTCACTGCTTCAAGAAACCTATCGCGGTGAAGCGCTTTAATTAGCACCGTCTGACGAGGAAAACGCCATGAAACGTGCAATTGTGCTGGTACTAGACTCCTTCGGCATTGGCAGCGCCGCCGATGCCGCCGCCTTTGGCGATGAAGGCTCGGACACCCTGGGCCATATCGCCACCGCCTGTGCGCGTGGCGAAGCCGATACGGCTGAACGCTCAGGCCCCTTGAAGCTGCCCAACATGGCCAAATTGGGTCTGTTTCACGCCCACCGGGATAGCACCGGCGCGGTTGCCGAAGGCGTTGCCCTGCCCGAGGTGCTAGAAGGCGCCTACGCCCACGCCCAGGAAATTTCCAGCGGCAAGGACACCCCATCCGGCCACTGGGAAATCGCTGGCGTGCCGGTACGTTTTGACTGGGGCTACTTCAGCGACAAGACCGAAAGCTTTCCACAAGAGCTACTGGACAAGATTGTTCAGGCAGCCGATCTGCCCGGCGTGATCGGCAACTGTCACGCCTCGGGCACCGAGATTATCGCCCGCCTGGGTGACGAGCATGTGCAGACCGGCAAACCGATTGTGTATACCTCGGCGGATTCGGTCTTCCAGATTGCCGCTCATGAAGAACACTTTGGCCTGGATCGCCTTTATGCGCTGTGCGAAACCGTGCGCGAGCTTTTAGAGCCTTACAACATCGGCCGGGTGATTGCCCGTCCGTTCATGGGTGAAGACAGCGCAAGCTTTGCGCGTACCGGCAACCGTCGCGATTACAGCGTTGAGCCGCCCTCGCCCACCGTATTGCAAAAGCTCGCCGATGCCGGTGGTGAAATGGTATCGATTGGCAAGATTGCCGATATATACGCCCACTGCGGCATTACTCACAAGGTTAAAGCCAGCGGCCACGACGCGCTGATGGACGCGACGCTGGGCGAAGTGGCGCGTACCGCCGCTGAAACCAGCGACCGCCCGACCATGATCATGACCAACTTTGTCGATTTCGACTCGGTCTACGGCCATCGTCGTGACGTGCCGGGCTACGCGGCCGCCCTCGAGCATTTTGACGCCCGCCTGCCGGAGCTTCTCGCCGCGTTGAATAACGACGATCTGCTGATTCTTACCGCTGATCACGGCTGCGACCCAAGCTGGGAAGGCACCGAACACACGCGTGAATACATCCCGGTGATGGTCAGCGGTGCCGGGTTCGCGCCAGGGCCGATGGGCGCACGCGATACGTTTGCCGATATTGGCCAGACGCTGGCGGATTACTTCGCCCTCCCGGCGATGGACGATGGTAAAAGCTTTCTATCTTATGCTGCCTGATGGCGCCATTTAAAAAGACATAAGGAAACCACATGGCTACTCCGCACATTAATGCTGAACAGGGTGATTTCGCGGATACGGTATTGATGCCCGGCGACCCGCTGCGCGCCAAGTACATTGCCGAGACCTACCTTGACGACGTGCGTCAGGTGAATGACGTGCGCGGCATGCTGGGCTATACCGGCACCTATAAAGGTCGCAAAATTTCCGTGATGGGCCACGGCATGGGCATTCCGTCAGTGTCCATCTATGCCAAAGAGCTGATTACCGATTACGGCGTGAAGTCGATTATTCGCGTAGGCTCCTGCGGCGCGGTACGCGACGACGTTAACGTTCGCGATGTGGTGATCGGCATGGGCGCGTGCACCGATTCCAAGGTGAATCGCATGCGCTTTAACGACCACGACTTTGCCGCGATTGCGGATTTTGAGCTGACAAGCCACGCCGTGGCCGCCGCCAAGGCGCAAAACGTGCCGGTGAAAGTAGGTAACATCTTCTCCGCTGACCTGTTCTACAACCCGCAGACCGACATGGCCGAGCTGATGAAGCGCTACGGCATTGTAGGTGTCGAGATGGAAGCTGCCGGCCTTTACGGCGTTGCCGCCGAGTTCGGTGCCCGCGCGCTGACCATCTGCACCGTATCGGATCATATTTTGAAAGGTGAAGCGCTCTCCAGCGCCGATCGTCAAACCACCTTCAACGATATGATGATCATCGCGCTGGATACGGTCCTGCGTGATGACGCCGCCAACGCCTAAGTGGGTCAACAATGCTTAAGTGGGTTAAACCGAGGAATCATCTATGAGCCAAGCAGACTCTGCTCTGGTCAACACGCTGCTTGATGCATTGAATAATGCCTACGTTCCGTACTCCGACCACCCGGTGGCATCCATCATGGAGTGCCCGGACGGCCAGCAGTTCGTAGGCGCTAACGTCGAAGTCGCCCATTACAAAGGGCTGTGTGCGGAAGCATCGGCCATTAGCGCGATGGTCACCGCTGGCCAGCGCGAGCTTGCCAAGGTGTATGTGATGGGCCCGGGCGAGCACCTGTGCACGCCCTGTGGCGACTGCCGTCAGCGTATTCGTGAGTTCGCCACTCCCGATACGCAAATCATGGTCATCTCCCGCCAGGGCGAGGTGCTCAAGACCTACACCATGGAAACTCTGCTTCCAGACGCCTTTGGCCCCGAGCAACTGCCTCAGCGCTAAACAGCCTTCGGTTGCACCAGGCTGGCTATCACCTAAACCGCCGTCTTCATGACAGCGGTTTTTTTATTGCCTTGAGAACCATATCTGCGGCGCTGGCCTCGCCTAACAATTCCTCGTACCCTGTAAGCCACTTCATTTCGCGTGAACTGTATGCCTACTCATCAAGGAGAACGTAATGGCGGCTCTACTACCCAACGTCGACCCCACTGGACTACTCGAATACTCAGTGGTTTATACCGACCGTTCGCTCAACCATATGTCGCAACAGTTCCAAGGCGTGATGCGCGATATTTCGGCCACGCTGAAAGAAGTCTATAACGCGCACTCGACGGCCATTGTTCCGGGCAGTGGGACGTTTGGCATGGAAGCGGTCGCACGTCAGTTCGCCCTGGACCAGAACACTCTGGTGATTCGTAACGGCTGGTTTAGCTATCGCTGGACGCAGATTATCGAAATGGGCCGTTTAACCGACCAGCACACGGTGCTCAAAGCGCGCCGCGTGACTGACGATGATCCGCAGTCGCCGTTTATGCCCGTACCCGCTGAAGAAGCCGCCGAGCGTATCCGCCAGGAAAAACCCGCCGTGGTGTTTGCCCCGCAGGTCGAAACGTCTGCGGGTTTACTGCTGCCCGATGACTACATTCGCACCGTGGCGCAAGCGACGCGCGAAGCGGGCGGTCTTTTTGTACTGGACGCCATTGCCGCAGGCACGCTGTGGGTGGATATGCAGGATTTGGGCATCGACGTGGTGGTCAGCGCTCCGCAAAAAGGTTGGAGCGGCTCACCATGCTGCGCCATGGTCATGCTTTCCGAGCGCGCCACACAGCGCTTGAGCGAAACGCAAAGCAATAGTTTCGCGTGTGACTTGGCCAAATGGCACGCCATCATGCAGGCCTACGAAAACGGTGGCCACGCCTACCACGCCACCATGCCAACGGATGCCTTGCGCCAGCTACGCGATATCATGCAGGAGACTCGTGAATACGGCTTTGCCAAAGTGAAGCAAGAACAGCAGGCCATTGGTCAGGGCGTTCGGGACATGCTTGCACGCCACGGGTTTATCAGCGTTGCCGCCGAAGGTTATGAAGCCCCGGGGGTCGTAGTAAGTTACACCAGTGATGCCGGGCTTGTGGGCAAGTTTGCCCAGGCGGGTATTCAGGTAGCGGGCGGCGTACCGCTTATGGTGGATGAAGGCGATAACTTCCAGACCTTCCGCATCGGCCTTTTCGGCTTGGATAAGCTTCACCACACGCAACGCAGTGTGGATAACCTGGAACAGGCGATCAATTCACTAAGCTAGTCATACGCTTGATCGGCCCTATAGGCCACCCTAAAACCGCCGCTTGCAGGCGGTTTTAGGGTATCCCGCTCGACTCAATGCGCTGGGTCTATAGCAGTACTGCTCTCCGCTACCTTTTCAACGTCAACAATGCCCGAGCGGCCGACGACGACTTTCCAGCGCGCTAAATACGGCGTGTCTTCGCTTCCCGTCTCGCGCACAATCAGATTAAATAAGTGACGCCGTTCGACGCTTTCGCGCACTGATTGCCCATCTTTTAAGCGATAGATATGGTGCTTCTCTTTGCTCATCAAACGCGTCAACATCAAAAGATCAATATGCAGCGTTTCTCGGGTGTGCTCGTAGCCACTTAAAAACCGGGTGGGCGACATCCGCGAGCTGGAGCGATAGTGCAGCACAATTTCCTCACGCTGAGCGACCGTGCGCCTGCGCATCTGCTGAACATCTGCATCCAACGCGGCATAGCGCTTGTAGTCAAACCACTCAAGCTGACGACCGACGACCGAATTACGCGTAGGATCTTCGTATTGGCGACGCCACTTTGGCCGACCGCGCCGTAACAAGCGCCAGAGCGTATTGCGCAAGTCGTCTTTAAACACCTCGCGCATGGCATAGAGTAACGCCATGGCCAGTACGAACAGTGCGGTGATATCGCCCACCACTTCACGCACCCGCAAGACCCCAAGCGTTACGCAGGCCATCACGACGGCGGTAGCAATGGCTTTGACCGCCTTTTGCTCACCGCTGCCCAGCTCAAGGGATGTCTGTTTCAGCGTAATCGGGTATTCGATCAACCGCCGCAGCAGGCGCATCTTGTTTGACATGCGGGTGGGGTCCGCCATAACGCGCTCGGCGTTGTACTGCTGTTCACGCCGGTACTCGCTTTCGCCTTCGCATACGCTGATATAGCGCCGCTTTATCTCACTGAACTCCCCACCGCGCGGCATATGAGCAACCAACGCGAGCAGCTGCTGCTCGGTAAACCACGATAGGTAATTGTCGATATTGGCAAAATACTTATAAAGGCTCTCATCGGTGGGTTGGTTACGCCGCATCCTTTTTAGGATCCCTTCACTCAAATCCTGTGTTTCGTATAGCTGCGCGCACAGCTCGTCGCTAAGCTCTTGAACATCCTTGGACTCTTTTTGCCTTTCTTCACGCAGCTTGCGTTCACTTACCAGCATTTTCTGAGTGGTGCGCTCCATCGCCACCACATACTGGTAGGCATACAGGCTCAAGCTTAATCGATAAGGCTCGCTGCCCAACTGATTACGGCTGGCAAGCCGACTCTGCACAAGCGGCAAGTGGTGGGCGTCACTATAGTAAGTCCGAGAGACGCTAATCGAAGCGTGATAAAATGCCTCTTCAGAGATAACATGCGTGTTTAGGCCCAACTCGCCGGGTACAAAAAGATAGACGTCAAGCCTATGCGATGTCTCTTCCTTGAGCCGCCGGGTGAGGCGCAGCTGGTAGCTGTTTTTACGCTCAACGCTGATCACCTGAACAATCTCCTACGTCATTGCCTATCGCGATGATATACCATGACACCCATCATCATGATGATCCGCTCTTTGCGGTTATGATTCACCTCTTCGCCTTTGGAGCCAGGGAATGTCCATTGCCCGTTTTTCTCCCTTTGAGCTGCTGCTTTTAAAAAGCCGCAGCCAAGTGGATACGGCAAAGCTACTGGTATTAGCTTGGGTATTGGCACACCGTCAACACGTGTCGGAGGGCCAGCGGCGGCGCCGTTTAGCCCAGATATCCGCACAGTTTCGCCATGGGCATGAGCTGGGACCTGTTATGCATATCGCTCAGCAGCAGGATTTGCTAGCAATTCAACTGGCCGCTGAAGTCATTCGCAAAGAGTGCTCTCAAGAGCATAGCGTGAGTGTGATGCATCAGGCTATTACGCTCGCAACAGACAGTGGCGAACTTTCGCTGGCCAATCATTACATCTTGCGTTTTCTGGCGGACTTACTCAACGTTGCCCCCACCACGCTAAGTACGCTGTTTCAGGAGCTGACAGGGCAGCCGTTGGCCAGGCCAGAGGACCCCAGTCGCGATGCCTACTGGCGAGTACACGACGCCGAGTACTATGCCCAGCAGGCCCGCGAAGCCGAGGCTCATGCCGCGCAGCAGGAAAAAGAAAAAAAGCGCCAGCAGGAAGAGGCTCAGCGGGCGCATGCGCAAGCCCAGGAAAAAGCCGAACGCGAAAAAGCCCGTCAACACCAAGAGTCTGCTCAGCGTCAAAGACAGTATGAGCGGGCAAGGCAACAGCGCAGCTCGCAGTATGGTCAGCAGCGGACAGCGCCCCCACCTGATCGCACCACTCGTGCGCTTGCTGTCTTGGGATTAACTCCCGGGGTTAGCCAAACTGAAATACGCCGCGCCTACCGGCGTATGGCACAGCTCAATCACCCTGACCGTTTCTATACTGGGAGTGAGCAACAAATTGCGCTCGCTTCGGCGCGTTTTCAACGGATCAAAAGCGCCTATGATTACTTAATGCAAAATTATCTATAAAAATGACCTATAAAAATGGTCTATAAATACTTTCCTTAAAAACTATCTGTAACAACTATCTGTAAACACTATCTTTAAACACTATCCATAAAAACTATCTACAAGAACCGATCTCTCTATGCGTGATTTGTACCAACGCCTTAGCGTCTCGCCGCAGGCAAGTGATGAAGAGCTACAGCAAGCCGTGGCCCGCTGCCCCAACAGCGCCCTACGCCAGGATGCAGAGGCCGTTTTTGCGGTGGAGAAAAGGCGCAAAGATTACGATCAGGCCCACGCGACGCTTAACGATATCGGCCAGCTGCGCGCCCGGCTGGGGCTAACCCACGGCGCACACTGGCAAGGCGATGTCGCCAATGATTTTTCGCGTTTACCGGATCAAACAGCCTCCCGTCATGATGAGCTGGTCGACCGTGTCAGCCACGCCGTAGGGCTCCACAACCGCTGGCGTGGCCTGCGTGGCGCGGGATTACTCATCGCCACTTTCATCATTGGCACAGGCGTCGGCATTGCCGTGGGGATCGCCCTGAGCCAAACGCTAGGTACGTGAGGCAGGCACGTTACGCTCACGCTCATCGCGCTTTACTTCTGCCTGGGTAGGCCGTGGAGCCGGTTTAGGCGGCTCGGGCTTTTTCTTGGATTGATCCTCAGCATCTGACGTTTGCGCATCGCCAAACGAGAGATCAGTGCCTTCAGTAGGCTCCATGCGGTCTTCTGAGCGTGCTTCCATACTGACACTGAGACGCGGCACGCCCAGATCGATTGACTGCTCTTCCATCCGCTGTTTTAGCAGCAGATTAAACGCCCGTGAAACATCCCACTGCATCTCTGGCGCGGTGCGAAAACGCATCCGCAATACCGGGCAGCCTTCTTCAAATCCCTGCACGCCCTGCATTTCCAGCGGCGACCAGATGTAATGGCGCATCATCGGATCTTTGCGCAATTCCTGCGCGGTTTCCTGCATCAGCGTAATCGCATCATCAATTTTCATATCATACGGAATACGGATCCGCATCAGAGCGATACCGAACTGGCGCGACATGTTATGGATCGACTCAATACGGCTGAAGGTAATGATATGCACGACGCCGTCTAAGTCGCGTAGCCGCACGGTGCGCAGCGTAAGGCCTTCTACCGTGCCCATGTGGTTGTTGATACGTACGAAATCATCTACCGCCAGCGAATCTTCAATCAGAATAAAAATACCGGTAATCAAATCCTGAACCAGGGTCTGGGCGCCGAAACCAATTGCCAGACCGATCACACCGGCACCCGCCAACAGCGGCGTAACGTTAACCCCTAAATTGGCAAGCCCGGCAATGAATGCGATGATCAATATGGTCACAAAAATCACGTTGCGAATCATCGGCGTGATGGTCTGCGCACGCGCCTGATTCACCCGCCGTCCACGTGCGCGAACGGAAGAGGTCAGCGCACGCTGAATCGCCGTATCGGCAAATATCCACACCAGCCAGGCAAGCAGGACGGTCGCGCCCAAACTAACCAGTGCCTGACCAATACGCGAGCTGGCAACAGCCTGCTGGCCAATACCAAACAGCGAACCTCCCCAGACCTGCATGGAAAGCTCGGCAAACACCATCCATGAGCAGATATGCGCCAACACAAAACCAAACCGCTCCAGACGTTTACGGTATTGGCTATAGCGGTGGCGATGGCGCCGCTTGTACATACGAGCCGCCTGACGTCTTAGTAGCCCCGTTATTACCAGCGTTAATACCAGCAGGCTGGCGGAAATAATCGAACGAGCAAGCGCGGTGCCCACATCGCCCACGGTAATAAAGATAGCCAGCAACGAGCCACCGACTAACAGCAACGCCGGTATATGCCAAAGCCCACCCAGGGCGCGAATCATTTCTACCGCCCCGTTGGCATCGCGACGCTGTTTATAGGGGCGGTTACAAATGAGATGACGCACAGGACGCTTAAACTTAATAATAAAGCGCGCCGACAGCAGCGCGGCCAGCATGTTGGCGAGCACCGACACCAAGCCTGCAAGTTCACCGCCCAATAGCTCCACCAAACGGGTGGAGTTAACCGCATCACCCAGCGCAATCAAAGCACCTATCACAAACAGCCCGCGCAAGGCGCGCTGCTGTAGCACCTGAACCGCGGTAAAGCGATGGCCACGGCTAAAGAAGGCGATGACTGTTTCAAATACCACCGAGAGTGCACGCCCGCACAGACAAATATAGGCAACCACCAGCACCAGCGTCCTGCCGGGGCTGTAAGGCAGTAGCTGACCGATGCCAAGCGTAATCGCAAAGGCTAGCGCCCAAGGCAGCATACGGCGTAAAAAGTGCGCCGCAAGTAGCCATGCCTTGGGGTCACGGGGCAAATCCAGCGGCCAGTTTCGGCGGTTCGCCACCAGCCGCCCGAAAGCAATCATCACGACCAACAGTGTGATCCAAATAATGGCCAAAATAGTGCTATCGATCACCGCACGCAGCGCCGCCCCTTGGCCTGCGCCATCGTTAAGGGCGCGTAGATCGGCCGCCCCCTGCACTAGCTGCCGCGACCACTCGTCGATAGGCGAGTCGCCAGCCTGGGCCTGCTCACCGATATCGGTCAGCGTGTCGGCAAGCGCTCCTAAAAGCCCCTGACGCGTCCCGGTGTCTTCTTCAGCGGCATCGGCCGTTACCTGTAGCTCACGCAGAGAACCCAAGAGCTCGGTACGCCGCTCTTCGTTTTCAAGCATGGAAATGACGTCATTGAGGGAGCTTTGAAACTCCTCGCTGCTAACATTCACTTCATCACTGGGTTCTCCCGCTAAGCTGGGTAGTGAGACGCTCTGCGCCTGAGCCTGGGTCGCCATTACGCTAACCAGTACCGTCAAAACGACGCTGATGACAGTGTTGATTATCCAGTGCTGTCGCACGTCTTGCTCCCAAAATGGATTAGTAGATGACACCGTGTTTGCTAATACTCACTTCACGGCATACGCTCAGCCTTACTGCGTGCTTGTAATCATGAGAGACAATACTCATGAGTGACCGTGTTCATGAATGACTATGATAGGCTGGTAGTTTAAACGTTCACCTCACAGGATGCCGAGATGACGCTACAAGCTCCACCGAACCGGCTAAATAGTGACGGCAAAATACGCCACATAGGCGTTGAGATTGAATTTGCCGGCCTGCCGCCGCGCGACACGGCCCTCGTCGTTCGCGATCTGTTTGGGGGTGAGCTTAACGTGGTCAGCCCTCATCGGCTACTGGTTGAAAATACTCGCTGGGGCGTATTTGGGATTGAACTGGATACTCAGTATGCCCATCCCGACCAGGCATTACTGGATGAGCATCGCGACTCCGATAGCGAATGGCAGCGTCACCAGCAGCAACGCCGTGTCGAGTTTCATCAAAAAACCCGCGAGCTGATCGGTGATATGGTAGCAGGCTTTGTACCCACCGAGCTCGTCTGCCCGCCGGTTCCCTGGAATGAGCTTGAAGACCTGGATGCTATTTTTCAGGCATTGCGAGACCAGGGTGCCAAAGGCACCGATGCCAGCCTGCTGTATGGCTTCGGCTTGCACCTTAATATTGAGGTGGAGTGTACAAGCGCTAGCTACCTGCTGGCGATGATGCGCGCCTATTTGTTACTGGCCCACTGGCTGCGTGATGAAATTAAAGTGGATATCACGCGGGAAATGCTGCCTCACGCGAACCCGCTTCCCAAAGAGTACGCTTTAAAACTACTCGATAGCCGCTATGCCCCAGATCTTGATACCTTTATCGACGACTATCTGGTGCATAACGCCACGCGTAATCGCGAGCTTGATCTACTTCCATTATTTGCTCACCTGCGCCCCGACCACCCCCATGAGTTGCTGCATACCAAGCTTATAAAACCCCGGCCTACCTTTCACTACCGGCTGCCCAATGCTCAGCTTTCTCAACCGGGCTGGGGCGCCGTGGCTGAATGGAACCGCTGGGCTGAAGTAGAAAAGCTTGCCGCCGATAGCGTGGCACTTCGTGCGCGCTGTGATGAATATATCGCCGAGCACAGCCGACCGTTTCTAACGCGCTTAAAAGATAAACTGATGAAACTGGTTCGCCGCCGCTAGAGCAGTTTTTGGGCAGCACGCTACTTATTGACGACTCAAGAGAATCAATCTGAATGTCCCGGCCGCTTATTGGAATTACCACCTCAGATTATAAAAGCCAGCTTGCCTGGTGTTTTGACTGGTTTGCCGTATGGCGCCATGGCGGAAGACCCTTACGCCTTTCCCCTTCACGCCCACTACCGGCGTATCTGGATGGTTTGATTATTGGGGGTGGCGACGATATCCAGGCATCACTTTATGGTGGCGAGTTACAGCTTGATGTACGCCTGGACCCTGCCCGTGATGAATTAGAGCTTGCCCTGCTTGAGCGCTTTATTCCGTTGAACACGCCTGTCCTGGGGATCTGCCGGGGCGCGCAGTTAATCAACGTACATTTAGGCGGCACGCTGGATCCTGACATCTACACAACCCACGAAGGCTTAAAGCGCAGGCGCACGGTACTGCCCCGTAAAACGGTCGACATTGTAGGCGCAAGCCAGCTCTACCAACTACTGGGCGTTACTTGGTGCCGTGTAAATAGCCTCCACCATCAGGCAGTTAACGAGGCAGGCCAAGGGATTGCGATTGTCGCTCGTGACCGCGACGGGCTTGTGCAAGGCATCGAATCGCGTGAGCATGACTTTTTGATTGGTGTTCAGTGGCACCCGGAGTGGCTGATTTTTAATCGCCCCCAGCAGCGTCTGATTCGCGCGCTGCTGGAGGCTGCCAGAAAGTGTCAGAAAAGCGCTACGCCTTAAGTACTGCTAATGCCGCCTCATAGTCAGGCTCGTTTTTAATTTCACTGACCAGCTCGCTATGCAGCACGCGGTTATCCATATCCAACACCACGACGGCTCGCGCGCACAAGCCCTCCATGGGACTATTGCGCAGAGCAACGCCCCAGGCTTCTAAAAATTCCGGGTGACGGAAAGTAGACAGCGTTTTGACATTATCCAGCCCTTCCGCGCCGCAAAACCGCTTGGCGGCAAACGGCAAGTCTGCCGACACGACCAGCACAACAGTGTCGGTAAGATTAGAGGCCAGCTCATTAAAGCGCCGTGTGGACATGGCACACGTCGGCGTATCGACGCTGGGAATAATATTGAGGACCTTGCGCTTACCCGCATAGGTATCCAGCGTTACGTCTTGAAGGTCGCTGTTGGTGAGCACCATGGTTGGTGCGGTTTGCTCGGCAGCAGGAATAACCCCAGCCACATCCATCGGTTCACCGGCACGCATAATCTGTTGCATTGCACTTCCTCTATCAGACTGATTTGAGAAGGGATTCCCTGCTCATGTTGGCACTCGCATCATCCCATGTTTGACCCCATTAATACCCGTTACGTGTCATGCTCGTGGTAGGCTAATGGGCACTTTATGATGTGACCTTATAATGCGCGGAAGGGTTTGTTTCGTCTATTTATCTGGCTAACCGAGAATCAACATGGCTTGTGTCGTAATCGTTAAAACCGGTGATGCGTTTCCTAATGTCGTCGAACAGCACGGTGATTTTGAAACGCTTTTTGAAAAACAACTGCGCGAGTCGCTGCCCGAATCTTTGACACTTCACGTGTGGGATGCCAAACGAGACCCCACGCCCGTGCCGCTGAAACAGCTGGCAGGCATCATGATTACCGGTTCACACAGCATGGTTAGCGATAAAGAGCCTTGGAGTGAACGGCTAAAACCCTGGCTGCAGGATGCCCTTGAAGCAGATATACCCATGCTAGGAGTATGTTATGGCCATCAGCTGATGGCGGCGGCCTTAGGAGGTACTAGCGACTATCACCCCAATGGGCGCGAGTTGGGCACCCATAGCGTGGCTCTGACGAATGCCGGTCTTAACGACCCGCTGTTTGGTCAGCTACCCGAGCGCTTCAAGGCCCATCTGACCCATGCTCAGTCCGTGTTATCGCTGCCCGAAGGCACTGAAGTGTTAGCCTGCAATTCACATGACGCGCATCAGGCGTTGCGCTACGGCCCACGCCAGTGGAGCGTGCAGTTCCACCCAGAATTCACGATGCCTGTGATGCGCGCTTATATAGATGCCCAGCGTGGGATTTTAATTGATCAAGAAAAAGACCCTGAGGCAATTGCCGCTCAGGTGGCCGAAACGCCGGACGCGACGAGCCTGTTAAAACGTTTTGTAGCGCTTCTAGCGCCATAACGTCTTACCATTTTAGCTGGTTTACATTCAGATAGTTTAAATTTAGACAGCTTAATTTAGATACTTTAAAACAAGGAATCCTGAAGCTGCTTTGTACGCTGACCACGTCGCGAGGCGAGCCTATCTGCCAGGCGAGTAGGCTCTGGCAGCTTGGTGCGCCCCAGGCAACGCATTACCCAGTCAAGTGATGTTTCAAGGCTGATACGATGCCCAGGTGACACAAACACGGGCTTTACCTTGGCCCGCGAGCGCAGCACGGCGCCGATCGTGTCGTTACCTGCCCGCAGCGGCACCCAGTCTCCTCGCGCCTCCCCGACCTCAGCGTATTTTCCATACAGGCGTGATTTAGCGATTCCGATGGTGGGTAAATCCAGCCACAGGCCTAAATGCGCAGCAATACCCAATCGACGCGGATGGGCGATACCCTGCCCGTCCACCATAATCAATTCAGGCATGATGCTGAGTTTTTCAAACGCCCCAAGCGCTGCCGGAATTTCCCGAAAGGAAAGCAACCCCGGCACATAGGGCATCCGCGTTGGCTCGCGATGAACGATCTGCTCAACGACGGTTAGGTCAGGTGCTGGTGCCGGATCCCATTTCAATAACACCACGGCCGCCCGCGTGGTCGCTCCATCGTCTTCAAAGCCAATATCCATTCCAGCAATATGTGCGACCGGGTCAATACGATCTGCAAGCTCCAACTGTTTAGCAAGCTGCTTTTGCAGCGCGATGGCGTCCTTGGGTAACAAATTCCACTCGTGAAGCGGCGCGTTCATTATCGACTCCCTGTCGCGTGTATCCTTGATGCATTTCTACCTTCAACCTCTTTAAGGGTAGCAAAAAAATGCCCCCGCACCGTTTCCGGGCGAGGGCATTTTAGACGCGGCGTTGACCGCTAGTAACCGCTTAAGCGATTACGCTTCGCGACGACGGACCGGCGCGTCACCATCATCACGACGACGGCGCGGAGCGCGATCCGGCGCGCTGTCTTCACTGATTTCAAGCGGGCGACCGGCGACACGCGCACGGGCCATCTTGGTCAGGATAGTAGCGGGCAGACCGCTAGGTAACTCAACGACAGAGAAAGCGTTACGAATATCGATACGACCGATACGTGCACCTTCAATACCGCCTTCATTGGCCAGCGCGCCTACCAGCTGGCCTGGCTTGACACCATCTTTATGGCCAACGGATACACGGTAGCGGGTCATGCCTTCGCTGGGTGTGCGAGAACGCTCACCACCACGTTCTGCGCCACGCTCACGACGAGCACCTGGCTTGGCACTGCTGCCGCCTTCACGCGGTGCACGCTCTTTACGCGGCGCCTGCAGGCGACCGATCGGTGCTTCATCAGCACGCGCCATTGCGCCAAATGCACAGGCCAGCACGATCGGGTCATGACCCTCGGCCACTAGACGCTCAACCAGTGCCAGCTGCTCTTCGGCACCTTTGGTCAACGCGGCAACCACACGATGGTGGAAGACTTCATCACGGTGAGCGCGAATAGCGGCTTCGTCAGGGAGCGGCATTTCGGTCATTTTCTGACCGGTTGCCTGTTCCATCCAGCCTACTTTACGACCTTCACGGAAACCGGCAAACGTAATCGCGATACCGCTACGGCCAGCACGGCCGGTACGGCCAATACGGTGCGTGTAGGCTTCTGCGTCTTGCGGCAGGTCATAGTTGATAACGTGCGTAATGCGCGGCACGTCAAGACCACGAGCGGCAACGTCGGTTGCAATCAGCACGTCAACCTTGCCACGCTTCAAGCGCGTAATGGTGCGCTCACGCAGGCTCTGGTCAAGATCACCAGAAAGGCCTGCAGCGTTAACGCCACGTGCGGTTAACTGCTCAACCAGCGTAGTACACGCCGCACGGGTGCGAACGAATACGATCGCCGCATCAACCGCTTCGACTTCAAGAATGCGCGACAGCGCTTCAAGCTTGGCACCACCATCAACACGTACAATGCGCTGCTCAATGTTTTCGCCAGTCGTCGTGCGCGACTCAATCGCCACTTTTACCGGATCAACCAGATAACGATTAACAATGCGTTCAATTTCAGTCGGCAGGGTTGCCGAGAAGAACACACGCTGAGCATCTTTCGGGGTATCGGCGACCACACGTTTAACGTCGTCGATAAAGCCCATGCGCAGCATTTCGTCAGCTTCGTCTAACACGAGGGCTGACAAACCATCCAGCTTCAAGCTGCCACGGTCCAGGTGATCGATAATACGGCCAGGGGTGCCAACGATGACCTGGGCACCGCGCTTCAGCGCGCCTAACTGCTCACGATACTCTTGACCACCGCACAGGGTCGCAACTTCAAGACCCTGCAGGTTTTGACCGTACTTACTAAAGGAGGCTGCAACCTGCTGAGCAAGCTCGCGGGTTGGTGCCATAACTAACACTTGTGGTTCACGACGTGTCAGTTCTAAACGCGACAATAATGGCAGTGCAAACGCAGCGGTTTTACCGGTACCCGTTTGTGCCTGGCCCAACATATCGCGGCCTTCCAGCAGCGCAGGAATAGTTTGCGCCTGGATTGGCGAAGGGGTTACATAGCCCTGTGCTTCAACAGCAGACAGAACGGCAGGCAATAGAGCCAGATCGCCGAAGCTCGGCGAGGCGACAGAAGTCGAGGTCATTAATCACACCTTGGTAGGCCGGTCGTACCGGCAAAAAACATCATAAGCGTCTCTGACTCTGACATCGACGCGCTAAACAAGGCAGCATCGAAAAACAGGTTCCGTTAAACGGATTAATGTCATCAGTGGAGTCGGAGACGCCGGTCGCACCTAGCATCCGGTTGGCAATACCGTCATTACGGGCCAACCGCTGTGGCGACCTTCTGCGCCGATTTCACCCGTTTGGTGAAATGCTGGAGGCGCGCCATCTTCACAGCAATGAACATCTGCATTATCGAGATGTTCCCGCAAGCCTTGCTACGTATCCAAATATAAAATCACGTAGTCAAACGCTTATCGTCGTGATGGAGGGGTCAACACATGCGAGGAGCGCGCATCCTAACACCGCAATAGACGAATGGCTAGTTTTTTTACTTCACCCAAATCAAACAACTTCACTTGCACTTGTTTAAATATCGTCTAACTTAATAAGTGCCTAAACATGTTCAGCAATTATTCAAGGAGCGATATATGAACTGGGATCAAATCGAAGGCAAATGGACGGAAATGAAAGGCAAGGCCCGTTCCAGCTGGGGTGAATTTACCGACGACGACCTTGATCAAATCGGCGGTAAAAAAGATCAACTAGTTGGTAAGCTTCAGCAAAAGTATGGTCTTGAGCGTGAAGAGGCTGAGAAACGTGCTGATGATTGGGCCAACGGTCTGTAGTTATTACGTAGTTACTACATAGTTACTACATAGCTATTTTTGGGTAAATCGATTTTTAGGTGCTGAGCAAACGGATCCTTCCCTTACTTGGCACCTGCTGATGCTATTAGCTACATGGAGAGATGCTATGCGTAAATCAATGCTAACGACCGCTATCGGAACTGCACTTTTAGGCAGCTTGGCATTCGGTGTGCAGGCGTCCCAAGAGCCTCAGGGTATGTACTCTGCAGAAGACATCCTTGATGCCGAAGTTTATTTCGCCAATGGTTCGGATGATGAGATTGGGGAAGTTGAAAACATCCTGTTCGATGAAGAAATGCGTATTAATGCGCTAGTTATTGAAAGTGGAGCGGTATTAGGTCTGGGTGGCCGCGAAATCGTGGTAGGCACCGACTACTTCTCACTTGAAACGCATACTGAAAGTGATGGTGACACTGAACATCGCATTATGCTTAATGCCACTGCTGAAGAAGTGGAAGGCTTCCCAGCCTATGATCGTGACTGGTGGGAACAAACTAAGGCTAATGCACGTGACGCCTGGGAAACCACCCGGGATGGCGCGCAAAGCGCTTGGCAATCAACCCGTGAAGCCGTATCCACTAACGAGTAGTACCGTCTTTCGTAACGAGCAGTCGCGATGACTGTTAATGAAGCGAAGCTTATGATTAAAAGGGCTGCCCACTGGGCAGCCCTTTTTCATGCAGCATTATCACCATACTCGCTGCTCTTTTTTGTCTACTGACTGGACCGTACGCCCTGCCCCGGCAGCCGGTTACGATCATGAGGACGTTCAAAATCAAGCTGCGGCCCGGCGGGTACGATGCGGGTTGGATTAATCGTGTCGTGGCTATAATAGTAGTGACGCTTTATATGATTCATATCCACCGTTTCGGCAACGCCCGGCCACTGATAGATCTCACGCACGTAGTTAGCCAAATTGGGGAAGTCTTCTATGCGCTTGAAATTGCATTTGAAATGGCTGTAGTACACTGCGTCAAAACGGATAAGCGTGGTAAACAGACGAATATCGGCTTCCGTTAGCCATTCACCCACCAAATAGCGCTGTGTATCCAGACGCTTTTCCATGCGCTCCAACGCTTCGAACAACGCTTTTACGTGCTTTTCGTAAACCTCCTGCTCAGTGGCAAAACCCGTTTTATATACGCCATTGTTGATATGGTCGTAGACATCCGCGTTTACCGAATCAATTTCTTCGCGCAGATCGTCTGGGTAAAAATCCAAATGATTATCAGTGAGCTCATTAAAGGCGCGATTAAAAATACGTAACAAGTCCGCAGACTCATTATTGATAATGGCATTGCGCTGCTTATCCCACAGTGCCGGCACCGTGACGCGTCCAGTATAGGTAGGATTAGTCATGGTATAGAGCTGATAGTGGTAATCAACGCCGTTAACCACATCGCCACTTGAGCCTTCATCCTGCTTGTAGGTCCAGCCTTTATCAAGCATCAGAGGGCTTACATGCGATACGCCTATTAGGGATTCAAGCTCTTTCAGCTTACGTAATATCAATGTGCGGTGAGCCCAGGGGCAGGCCAAAGAAACGTATAAATGGTAGCGATCTTTTTCAGCGGGAAAGCAAGCACCGCCAGTTTCTGGCTGATTGCCAACCCAGTCACGCAGCTGAGCCGATTCACGCACAAATTCGCCACCGCTCTTTTTGGTGTCGTACCACTGATCATGCCATTCGCCATTAACAAGCAGACCCATAAAGCATCTCCTGACAGGGTGATTAAAAGCCAGCTATAGGCCAGTATGCATTAAGCATAATCCTGTCGAGCAGATGCTCAAGCGGATGTTTTAACGCGTTTCATTCGAGAGAATCGAACCGTTCAGGACATAGCTCCTCGACAGCTTGCTTTAACGCGGCGGCCATCGCATGCGCCGCGGGCCCCGCACGGTCCCGGTCACGAAAAATTATCTGAATAGGCACTTCACGGATACTGCCTGCGGTTAATGGCAGCGGCTTTAACTTGCCATGAAAAATTTCATCAGCAATACGCGTTTCCGGCATCCAGGCAAACCCCAGGCCACGCTTCAACATATCGAGCGACGTGTTTAAGTGTCCCACTGTCCAGCGCTGCTCGGCTTTTAACCATCCAGCGTCGGTCGACTGACGCAACGCTGAATCGCGCACGACAAGCTGGCGATACTGCGCCAGGTCACGTAAATCAAGTGCTCGGCCCAACTGATGTAGCGCATGATCAGGATGGGCCACCGCAATAAAACGCACGCTAACCAACGGTTCGCCTAAAAAGCCTTGTGCCTCCATCCCCGATATCACTAAATCGGCGCGCCCATCGTAAAGCATTTCCGTGCCACCATTGAGTACGCTTTCATGCAACTGAACGCGTACCTGGGGGTACATTTCGGAAAAGCGTTCCATGGCCTTGGCCTGTGCTGCGGCGGGAAACACCTGGTCAATCGCCAACACGATTTCAGCCTCCAAGCCCTCCGCCAGCCGTGAGGCAACATCTTCAAGTGAAGCCGCACTTTCAATGAGCTGACGCGCACGGCGAAGCAATAACTCCCCCGCTTCGGTTAAGCGAACCTGCCGCCCAATGGGTTCAAGCACCTGAACACCTAATTGCTCCTCAAGCTTATGAACCGCATGATTCAGAGTGGAGGGGCTTTTATGTACTACTTCTGCCGCACGCGCAAACCCCCCATGGTCAACGACGGCTGCCAGCATTTGCCATTGTGCAAGTGTCACCCGGGACATTTCGACTCCCTCGATGCTAAATCGCGAAACCATCCGCTTAATATTCGAAAAACCATGTCTATAATGCCAATAATCATTAATAAGTACTGCTAATTTAGAATTAATCCAGCAAAAATAATGCTTAAAAAGCCTTATGCACATTAATCAAAGCCGTTTCGCGCCTTGATGCGTGAAGCAGTATCAAGGGGGGCTTGATTAG
>NZ_JBQSWC010000039.1:0-46543 GCF_052376775.1 Halomonas sp. AOP43-A1-21
CGGGTATCGCCGGCTTTTTTGTACCCGGATTGAATACGCGCAGTTATAAAGCATTGAAGGATAACGGACTGCGTATCGATACCCAATATCAGGGCGTTGAGCGTAATTCGGTGCTTTCGGTCAATGGAAAACATCCTTATCAGGTTATAACGCAGTGGTTGAATCCCGCTACCATGCAAGTACATGTGTTTAAAAGCCAGAACATCTGGTTTGATCCATCGCCTTATATCAATACGGATACGATTGCTGTCTTTATCGAGCAGAATGATCCCCAGAAATATCACATGGATATAGAGTTTTTACCTCAACTCGCCAAGTAAAAATGTTAGGCCGTGATACGTTATAGTTTCTATTTTATTAACCACAGGAAGGATCAATTATGGTTTTAACTATCATTATCGTGGCGATAATAGCGGTTATCGCGTTCTACCTTATCGGTGTGTACAACCGACTTGTCTCACTACGAAACCGTTTTCAAAACGCCTTTGCTCAAATTGAAGTGCAGCTAAAGCGCCGTTACGACTTGATACCTAACCTGGTCGAAACCGCTAAAGGGTATCTCAGTCACGAACGCGAAACGTTGCAGTCGGTCATTGAGGCGCGCAATTCAGCGGCGGCGGGGCTCAAAGCGGCGGCTGCCAACCCAGGGAGCGCCAAAGCGATGGCCGAACTGGGCGGGGCAGAAGGTGCGCTAAGCCAGGCGATGGGCCGGCTTAATGTGGTGATGGAAGCCTACCCAGATCTCAAGGCATCTGAAAACATGCAGCAGTTGTCGGAAGAGCTTACCAGCACCGAAAACAAAGTAGCTTTTGCCCGCCAGGCGTTCAATGACTCTGTCATGCAATACAACACCTACCGCCAAAGCTTCCCCCCGGTGGCCGTGGCTGGCCTGTTGGGGCATGGCGAGGACGCTTCCTTCCTGGAATTCGAGGACAGCGCCCAGATTCAGTCAGCGCCCAAGATTTCATTTTGAGGTCTGCGTGAACCTACAGGGATAGATGTGCATGGATTTCTTTACGGCTCAGGATCATGCTCGGCGTAAAACCGGGCAGCTGGTTGTTTTATTGATAGCGGCGGTAATGACGTTGATAGCGGTTACCACCGTAGTGATCGCAATCGTCGTTCATTTCATGCGAGATGACAGGGGTAGCGTGACCGCGGATAACCTGTTGGCCGCGCTATCCCCAGAACTGGTAGCCGTGGTTGCGCTTGGCGTGGTGGCGTTAGTAGGTCTCGGCGGGCTTTTCAAGCGCTCTCAGCTGCGTCGCGGCGGCGGTAAAGTGGTGGCCGAGGCGCTGGGCGGACGAGAAATCAGCCCCGGTACCGAAAACGCTAACGAGCGCCGTATTCTCAACGTGGTGGAAGAGATGGCAATTGCCTCGGGCATGCCTGTTCCATCTGTTTACCTACTTCAAGAGACGGGTATCAACGCTTTTGCCGCCGGTTTTGATACCAGTGATGCCGTGATAGGTATCACGCAAGGGGCGATCAATCACCTTAGCCGTGAGGAGCTACAAGGCGTGGTGGCCCATGAGTTTAGCCATATTCTGCATGGCGACATGCGCTTGAATATGCGCTTGATCAGCGTACTTCACGGAGTGCTTCTGATCGGCCTTTTAGGCTATATTCTGCTGCGCAGTACGACATCACGAGGGCGTTCCGTCCGGCGCAATAATCAAAATAATAAAGGCGCTGTCGTCGTACTGGCCCTTGGCGTTGCCCTGGCCGTTATCGGCTATGCGGGCACGTTTTTTGGCAACTGGATCAAGGCGGCAGTTAGCCGCCAGCGAGAGTACCTGGCCGACGCCTCCGCCGTTCAATACACGCGTAACCCCAATGGCATCGGTCAAGCGTTAATCAAGATAGGCTCCCATACGCAGGGGGCCAGAATAGAGGCCTCCCAGGCGAGCGAATATAGCCACCTATTTTTTGGCCAGGGCATGAAGCTTGGCTTCACTCGCTTATTGGCGACTCATCCGCCCATCCGTCAGCGCATCAAGCGCGTGATGCCTCACTGGAACGGCGAGTTTAACGCATCGTTCAGCGCGCCTGCTGTTAGCGATGTGGCAAATGCTGGCGATCAGTCAGCGGTTGGTTTTGCAGACATTCCCTCCGCTCACTCCAGCGCAGCAACCATGACCGGTGCCTCGGCCCAGGCCGCAATTGCTTCTATGGGCCAGCCCGGCCCGCGCCATTTAGCTAATGCAAAAGCTACCCTTGATGCGCTACCTGCGCGGATTAGGCGGGCGTCTCAGGATCCTTACGCAGTGCGCGCATTAATGTACGCACTGTTGCTGAGCCAGCATATCGAGGTGCGTAAGCAGCAGCTGGCGTCACTTCAGCAGATAGCCTTACCCGATGTGTATCGTGAAGTCATGAGTCATGCGGGTGAAGTATTAATGCTTAGAGACCCGCTTCGCCTGCCGCTCATGGAATTGGCGTTACCTGCATTAAAAAACCTGTCGGTGGATCAGGCCACGCATTTTCGCCAATGTATGGTAGCGCTGATCAATGCGGATAATGACGTCAGCCTGTTTGAATGGACGCTGTATCACTGGCTGGTTCATCATTTGGGCCTAGGCAAGAAAGATAGTGGTGCTGCTGTTCGTAAGCTGAGCGATCTACAGCCAGAGTGCCAGCTGCTGCTCAACGTGCTGGCCAGGGCAGGGCAGAGTGATCCTGACAAGATAAACGCCGCGCTGGATGCCGCTGAAAAAGAGCTGCCGTTTGCTTTAAGCGCAAAAAGCGAGGTCCCGGATATCAAGTCGCTGGGCCCCGCGGTAAGTCGCTTGCGCCGCTTACGGCCTCAGCAAAAGCCTGCTGTTCTGCAGGCCATGGCGCGCTGTATCGAGCATAGCGAGCAAATAAAACCCGCAGAGGCCGAGCTGTTTCGCGTCATCGCCGATATGCTGGAATGCCCCATGCCGCCACTGTTGATAGAGGGATGAGCAGTCGAGAGTGCTCAGCGTTTTGTTCTAAGCCATAAATGATCGTGTCTGAGCAATATCCTGAGAAGTATTGACGGTGCGGATTCAATAGATATTGGTTTCCGCACCTGATAATACGGCTAGCTAAAATAATCGTGCCATTATGCCGGTTCGGTGGAGGAGTTCAGTGCCACCTGCAACTCCTTCACCAGCCGCTCGACCTGGTGTCGCGCGCTTGCAATCGATCCAGCCAGCACTTCGCCACCTACTTCCTGCCCCTCAATGGCGATAGTATGAATACGGGTAATGCCGACAAACTCAAGCGCTGACGCCAGGTGTGGTTCCAGGTGATTCATGTGCGCCATCTCTTCGCCCGGTGCCATGTTCGTACCGCCCCTGGCCGCGAGAACAACGGCGTGTCTTTCTCGGTCGTTAAGCTTGGGTATGTAAGGGTCGTGCGGGCTGTTCTTATCGACACCCACCGTTCGCTCGGCGCGGACTATCTGGTCGACCCACGCCTTGAGCGCGGCAGGCATGCCGAAGTTGTATAGCGGCGTGCCTATGACCACGATATCCGAGGCAATCAGTTCATCCACCAACGCATCGCTTTCTTTCAGCGCCTGCTTCATCCACGGATCGCGCTGCTCTTCAGGTGTAAAAGCTGACGCGACCCAGTCATGGCTGATAAAGGAGGGCGGGTGCTGGCCTATATCTCGATAGGTCACCGCGTCCTGCGGACTATGTTGCTGCCACTGACTGACGAAGTGGTGCGACAGCTGACGGCTGTGAGAGCCATGATGATTTGTTCCCGCAATGCCGGGGCGGGCGCTGGCGTCGATATGTAAAATATGCAGCATGGGTAGCCTCCTATTGAGCTTAACTCATCTATACTTAACAACAGCGTCAGATTAAGGCGCCTAATATGACGTCACAAACGATCATTTCTTGCTGATATAGATGAGTAGAATTCATTCATGAGCTCCCGACGATTACCCTCGCTTTCGGCACTTCGCGCTTTTGAAGCGGCTGCCCGCCATGAAAGTGCTAAGCAGGCAGCACTAGAACTTTCAGTTACCGCCACCGCCATTAGCCATCAGGTTCGTGGGCTTGAAGAGGCGCTGGGTATTGCGCTGTTTGTGCGTAGACCCAGGCAGCTTGAATTGACGCCGCAAGGCCGAGAGTTGCAGCAGGTACTTGAAGCCTCTTTCGACAACATCAGTAATACCATCCGACGCCTGAGTGCCTTACCCGAACGGCAAGCCATTACGCTGACGACCACGCCGGTGATGGCGGTGCGCTGGCTACTACCCTGGATTTACAGGCTGCGTGAATCCCATCCTGGCATCGACTTGCGTATTCATGCGTCTCACGAGCCCGTTTTGCTCGATGGGATAACCGCTGACCTTGCCATTCGCCATGGCGATGGACGCTGGCCGGGATTAGTCGCCGAGAAGCTTTTTGATACCACTTTGATTCCGGTTTGCAGCCCACAGCTTGCTCAGCAGGCGGGCAAGGATGCATCGAAATACCCGCTGATACACTTTCGGCCACAGGGTGTATTTATATCGCCCACGGATTGGCCGGGTTACCAGAAGATCGTCCAGATTCCAGGCTTGGATGTTGTCGCAGGCCTTGCGTTCTCTGATGAAAGCCACGCCATTGCAGCGGCAGTGGGGGCCAGGGTGTCATGCTGATGAGCCGTCAGCTTATCGAAGATGAATTGGCCGACGGGCGCTTGATACAACCTTTTGGCCCCGAGCTTGAAGACTGCGCCTTCTTTTTGGCCTACCCTGAAAGCCGCCGCAACGACCCAACGATTTTGGCGCTTCGCGAATGGGTGATGGCAGTGCCTGGCAGGCTAACGGAACTCTCGGTTTAATAACTCCGTAATTTATACCGTTATCTTTCTTTAATTATTAAAATAGAGCCACAATTATGCCTAATACTAATTAGTTAAACATTATCAGCCGGGGTAAAAACGAGCTTCATAAAGGGTTTATTAAAGAGCTCGTTTGATTATTAATCCTTAGCTTTTGGTTGGCTTTCCCACGGTGCTTTTTCTTTTCGTGTAACGCCTTTTCGGCTTACTCGTACGCTTTGCCGGGCTACCCGCTGCACCTTGAGCCGTTTGCAAACTCTGCCTGAGTTTGTTCGCATCGCTTTGATTAAGCAGGGCGCGAAGGTCATCCAGCAGGGCATGCTGAAAAGCCTCTGCATCATCTTGCTGCTCGGAAATGGCGCGCAGACGCTGCTCCCAAAGTGCCGTGCGCTCCGGCGTGCTGACGGCGCTGGGCAGGGCGGCGATTAACGCACTGCCGAGCTTGGTGGCGCGCAGTGCTTTTTGCTGGCGTACCAGGTAGCCGCGCTGTACCAGGGTTTCGATAATACCGGCGCGGGTGGCTTCGGTACCCAGACCATCAGTATCCCGTAAGGTCTTGCGAACGTTCGGGTCATCCACATAGCGACCAATATTCATCATTGCCTTGATCAGGCTGGCATCGGTAAACGGCTCGGGTGGACGGGTTTCCTTTTCCTCTACGCCAGCACCTAGTGCTTTGCAGCGTTCATTTTGGGTAAGCGGTGGCAGCGGTGGCGCTTCTTCTTTAGTGGTGAAAAGCGGTTTCCAACCGGGGTCCAGGATGCTTTGACCGCGGGCACGAAACGCCTCGTTTAACAGAGTGAACTCAGCTTTGACTTCAAAGGTGCGCAGCGGGCCATAGAACTGGGCCATCACGTTGCGCACCACTAGCCGAAACACGTGGCCTTCGGTGGCCGAGAGCTGACTGAAATCCGCAGGTTTGCCGGTAGGCGCCAACGCGTGGTGGGCGCCTACCTGCTTGTCATTCCACGCCTTGGAGCGTAGCGAAAAATCGGCGCCGTTTAGCCACTGACTAAGCGTGTCATCGTTTTGACAGGCGCCGGTCAAGCTGCGCTGGGCAAGAGCCAGATGTTCTTCGGGCAGATAGCGGCAATCGGAGCGCGGGTAGGTAATCAGCTTGTGCTGCTCATAAAGGCGCTGGCAAATATCCAGTACCATCTGCGCGGAAAGGCCAAAGCGCCGGGCGGCATCTACCTGCAGCGCGGAAAGCGAGTAGGGCAGCGGCGGTGCCTGGCGTTTTTCCTGTTGATCAAGTTTGGTGAGCTGGCCTGCAGCACCCGGCAACTGGGCGGCTAGTACATCAGCCGGTGTGCGGTCAATCAGGCGGCCTTGGTCATCTAGAGGCTGGATTTCCTTGGGCGCCCACCAAGCGCGTAGCTGGCCTTTTTCAACTTGTAGATCTACCCAGAGTGGGTAGAACGGGTGCGGCCTGAAATCTCTGATGGCGTTATCGCGGCGCACGATCAGCCCGAGTACCGGCGTTTGCACGCGACCCACGGAAAGCACGCCGTCAAAGCCCGCCTGGCGGCCGGTGAGCGTCCAGGCACGCGTCAAGTTGATGCCATACAGCCAGTCAGCGCGTGAACGAGCTTGCGCTGCCTGAAAAAGCGGCTGGAACTCTTGATTGGAGCGCAGCTTGGCAAGCGCGCGGCTGACCGCAGGGCGGTTGAGATCGCTAATTAATAGGCGCATCACCGGACCGCGGTACTTTAAATGCTCAATCACTTCCTGAACCAGAAGCTGGCCTTCGCGGTCCGGATCGCCAGCGTGTACGACCTCTTTGGCCTGTTTGATCAGCTTGCGAATCACCGCCAGCTGGCCCCGCGCTTTGGTGCGTGGGGCCAGTTTCCAAGTGCCGGGAACAATAGGCAGGCGGTCTAACCGCCACTGTTTATCGGCGGGGTCGTAAGCCTCCGGGGGCGCTTGTTCCAGAAGATGCCCCAAACACCAGGTAACGGTCGTGTCGCCGCAAACGATAGCGCCTTCCTGGCGTTTGGGACTTGCAGGCAATGCCTCGGCAATCGCCCGAGCAAGGCTGGGTTTTTCAGCAATAATCAAGCGCATGCGAAGCTTGGCCTTAACGTCTGTTCAAATTAGGCCTATGGTAACAGAGGTAGCAGGGCGGACGGAGCATGTTGAGCGCCGCTACCTTTGCTTACCCACGGTAATTATGAGCGGGTGTTTTACAAGGAGCAGTCATATGCGCGAACGCGGTAGAACACGGAGGTTAATGGGCCTGGGCGCACGCACGGGTGGGGCAATGCTTAAAACACGCCTGGGCGGTCAGGCCGATTGGCGAGCGCTAGGTGAGGCGTTGTTTGAGGGTTTGTCAGAACTCAAAGGCCCGGCCATGAAAATGGCGCAGATGATGTCCCAGTGGGATGACCTGCTGCCACCGGATTTAGCCGATGAGCTTGCTCGCCTACAACGCCAGGCAGAACCCATGCCTTGGCCACGCATCCGTGAAGCGCTTGAGTTGCAGTACGGTGATATCGATACGTACTTTACCCAGGTTGAAGAAGCGCCCTTTGCCAGCGCCTCCATGGGGCAAGTGCATAAAGCGGTGACCCGTGAAGGCGAAACGGTGGTGCTTAAAGTCCAGTACCCAGGTTTAGCCGACGTGCTGGAGAGTGACCTAAAACAGTTACGGCGCATTATGAGCCTGGGCCGCTGGTTTAAAGTGCCTCAGGCGCGCCTGGATGCACTGTTTGAGGAACTGGCGGCGGGGCTTCGTGATGAGCTGGATTATCAGGCTGAGGCAAACGCTCTGGCGCGTTATCGAGAGCGCTACCAGAGTGATGCGCGGCTTGTAATACCCGAGCCGCTGTTTGAACTCTCGGGCCAGCATGTCCTGGCCATGTCTTACGTACCCGGCACACCGCTACGTGAGCTTGAGAGCGCTGAAGATACCGTACGTCAACAGGTAGCCGCGACGCTTGCCGACTGGATTACCCAGGAGCTCTTCACCTTTGCGGAGCTACATGCCGACCCGCATGCGGGCAACTTTGCCGCCGATGCCCAGGGGCGTTTGATTATCTACGATTTTGGTGCGGTGATTTCGGTGCCGGAAGGTCGGCTTAATGCCATGATGCAGCTACTCGATGCTACCTTGGCCCACGACCCCATGGCCATGGATGAGGCGATGGTCAATATGGGCGGGCGCCAGGGGCAGGGTGCGCCGCTTTCACTGTATCGTGAGGCAGCTGAATGTATTGCCCCGCTGTTTGAGCCCGGCGAGCAGGATTTTAGTGATGTACGCGTGCATCGCCGCCTGCGCGAGCTTTCGCCCAAGGTGTGGGCGGCGATGGACCGCTTACAGCCGCCCGCCGATACGCTGCTATTATCGCGAGCGCTAAATGGCCATTATTGGAATCTGGTGCGCCTTAAAGCGCGGCTGGATATGTATGAGCGTACCCAGCCGCTGCTGGCCTGGTCACGTTCACGCTCACGCACTTAAACCGGAACGTTCGCGCACTAATCAGTCCTCGCTGATATCCAATCAGTTAGCGCAACGTTTTTAACCAGAATACCAGGGTCTTGTCACTCTCATGCTGCTCGCCAATATCTTTCCAAGCAAAGGTCGTTGCCAAGTCAGCGCGGCGCTGATAGCCCTGGCTTTGCCAAAAACCATGAAGCGGCCGATAATCTTCCGGCCGCAGCGGGTGTTTTTCAGGGCGCTCAACGGCGCAAAAAGCGGCAGTTTTATACCCTTCACGAGCGGCGTGGGTTTCGCGCTCGGCCATAAAAGCTTTGCCTATACCCCGGCCTCGGTAGTCGTGAAGTAATACCGATTCGCCGTAATAGAACACGCTGGAAGCCGCAATGCCGGCTGCTTCAAACGGGCGGCGAAACTCGTCTACTTCATCACTTAGCGGTTGCCCTGTAGACGCGCCGACCAGGCAGTCACCATCAAAAGCGAGGACAAACAAGCTTGCCGGGTTTGCTGCGTAGCGGCCCAGGTAATCGGCTTCGTAGGCCAGGTTGCCATCGTATAAATAGGGAAAATCATGAAATACCCGAATGCGCAGCTGCGCAAGGGCCGTCAGGTGGGGCGCAATAGCCTGACCGTGGCAGGTCGTGAGCGTCAGTTCGTTCATCGCGTCTCTTCCACTGGGTAAACGCTGCACATTAACAGCCACGAGCCGCATCGCCAATCCTCCTACGTGATGGCCTACGGTCATGCTAAACTATGGCGCTTTTCAAAACGCGCTTTTCAAAAAAACAGTGGAGACGGCAATGCTAGCGGTATGGGTCGATCAGCTGCTGGGATTTGCCTCTGGGGCACTCTCGGCAATCAGGCAGCAAGAACACTATCCCGATTTTATGACGTGGGTGCGCGCGGAAGGCGCCACGTCGTTTAACGGCGATGTCGCCACCGCCCAGGCGCTGGCTCCCATTTTATGGTCACAAACACCCTTGGTCCGGCTGGATTTTGCCAGCGAGTCGCTGGCGACACCAGGGCGTAATGAGCCCTGCTGGTGTGACTCCGGACGCAAATACAAGCAGTGCTGCTATCGGGTCGATTTCCCGACGGATATCCCCGAGCAGATGATGTGGATGCTGTCGCTGCGTGAATGGAAAGGCCCGACATTAAAAGCCGCACTTGAAAGCCGCCAGGCGCCGCCTCAGGCGCTACTGGAAGCGGGCCTTATCGCTGCTGAAAGTGGCCAGACCGGACGCGCCATGCAGATCCTTGAGTCGCTGTTTGATGGCAGTGACTGGTCGCGCCTGCCCGAGCAGGCCGAGCCCGCCTTTGAAATCCTGCTGGATATCTACCAAGAGCGCGGCTTTACCCGCAAACGCGCCGATCTGCTGGATGATGTGATGGAGCGTGGGCCACTATTTTTACGCGGTGTTGCCCTTGAGCGCCTATGCCTAATGCATTTGGATAATGATGATCTGGATAGTGCCCGGGCCGCCTTTGTTAAAGCCCAGCAGGCGCTGCCCGATTCGCCCACGCTTGCCTACATTGAGGCGATGCTTCTTCTGCATGAAGGCCATGAAGAAGAAGCTAAGGAACGTGCTAACTTCTGGTATCGGCGCCTGGTTCGCCAGGGCGATCTTGACGAAGAGCAGCTGGAGTTCCTGGCCGCCTTGGCAGAGAACCCGGGCGCAACGCTGGCTGATCAGCTGCTGAGTGCTGAAGAGGATCTGGCCACGCCGCTGGTATCCTTGCAAGCGCTGTTGGCGGCGCTGCCCACGGCGCCCAAGCTGGATTTTAGCGCCGATGCTCAAACGGGCCATTTGCACTATCACTCCAGTGCCCGGGAAGCGACGCTATTTGCCGCTTGGCATGAGCAGTTTCAGGTGTTGGTTGATGAAGATATCGCACTAGGCTTTCGCGATGATCCTTGGGGCAATGCGGTTGAGTGGATGTCCGCACTTTGCGCACACCCAGAGTGGCTGGATGCGCCGCACGTAGTGCAGGATCTGGCCCTGGCGTTGACTAGCCGGTTTGGCAGCCTTCCGTGGATGGCGCCTAGCCTGCTGGACCCACTGGCGCTGCGCCTTTCCCGCTGGTTGGAACAGGCCCGGGCTGAAGGCGATGGCAGCTTGTGCTGGGATGATGCCGACAACGCCGTCCTGCTGCGTACGGGCCTTGCCCTGGTGGTGGGGATGGAACGCGGTGCCCGTCAGCATTCGCGGGAGCTGGCTGAAGAGCTGCTCGCCATCGACCAGGAAGATAGCCTGGGGCTGCGAGAACTGGTGCTCGATCAACTGCTGCGTGATGACCGTAACCAGGAGGCGCTGACGCTGACAGAGCAGCAGGATGACGATGGCTCGCTGGTGCTCGGGTTACTAATGGGTCGCACCTTGGCGCTTTATCGCTTAAATGAGCATGAGGCAGCTGAAGCGGCGCTTAATGACGTTATCATCCATAACCGCCATGCGCTTGAAATGATCTGTGCGGATAGCCCACGCCCGGTAATGCCGCATGCAGACGGCCAGGTTGACCCCGGCTCGCGTGCCGAGGCGTGGCAATATCGCACGCTAATGCGCGATCAGTGGCGTACCACGCCAGGTGCGCTTGATTGGCTGGGTAACCATCGCTAAGCCTTTCGTAAGTACAGGTGTAACCTTCAGCCGCGCTTAGCGCGGCTGAGGGACAGGCACCAACTGCTTATCCCGACTGATCCAGACGGCCAGAATAATCGCTGGCAGACCCAGCAGCGTTGCGACCACAAAAAATGTGGCATAGCCCTGGGAAGTTACCACCACTCCTCCAAAGCCGCTTAAAAACTTCCCTGGCAACGTCATCAGCGATGAGAATAACGCATATTGAGTGGCGGTATAGGCGCGTGAGGTAAGGCTTGATAAAAAGGCAATAAATACCGCACTAGCCAAGCCGTTAGCCAGGTTGTCGCCAATGATCGTGATCACCAGCATGGGTACCTGATTCCCTATCAGGGCAAGTGCGGCAAACAGTAAATTCGTCAGCATCACAAACCCTGCCCCGATCACCAGCAGCGGGCCAATGCCGTAGCGGGCTACCAGCAAGCCGCCTAAAACGCCGCCGGTAATGCTCATCGCAATCCCAAATATATTGGTCACATTGGCAATAGTGGCCAGAGAAAAGCCCAGGTCGATATACAGCGGGTTAGCCATGGACGCCATCGCCAGATCGCTGATTCTATACACCGCAATAAACACCAAAATCCACAGTGCCTTTACCCCGAAGCGGCGAAAAAAATCGGTAAACGGGCACACGATAGCGCCAATCACCCAGGCACCCAAGCGACGCAATATTTTAGGTTTGCCACGGCTGGCGCGGATAAAGGCGCGCACTTTGGGCTCATGGATTAACTGCACCGAAAGCGAGGCGCGTTTGGGTTCCGGGCGAATCAGCACGGTGAGTACTCCCACGCAGACGAGTGCTGCCATGGTCAGGTAAGCCGCATCCCAGGACACGGCCGAGGCGATATAAAGCGCTCCGGCCCCAGCGGCCAACAGCCCCCCTCGATAGCCAATGATATAGGTGGATGCCATGGCGGCTTGCATATCATCATCGGCAGATTCGATCCGGTAAGCGTCAATGGCAATATCCTGCGTTGCCGAACCAAAGGCCACCAGCAGGGCAAAAACGGCGACCGCTCCCAAATTGCCAACAGGACTTACGCCAGCCAGGCCGACGAGCCCTGCAGCTATCATCCCCTGGGCAAGCAGCATCCAGCCGCGCCGCTGGCCAAAGGCTCGGGTGAGTAGCGGTAGCTCAAGCCTGTCCACTACCGGCGCCCAAAAAAACTTGATCGAGTAGAGCATGCCGATCCAGGCGAAAAAACCAATGGCGGCGACTTCAACGCCGTCGCTACGCAGCCAGGCGGAAAGCGTAGAGAACACCAGCAAAAAGGGGAGCCCGGCGGAAAAACCTAAAAACAGCATGGTAATAACGGGTGCCCGGAAATAGATCGCCAGCGCGGCAAGCCAGCTACGCTGGGGCAAAAGAGTGGGCATAGTGTTCAACTCCAGAAAAAGACGTTGGCCTTAGCCAAGTGATAAACTGCATCAATGTTTTACGACAAAGTCGATAGCTTACCGGAGAGGAGTTTTGCATGTCGATCACGGCACATCAGGTCGTTACGTTGCACTACGTGCTTAGCGACATTTTAAGCGATGGAAGCGAGCAAGTACTCGATGATTCTAACGCGCGGGATAAGCCGCTTGAGTACCTGCACGGCCACGACAATATTGTGCCGGGCCTGGAACAGGCGCTGGCCGGTCTAAAGGTAGGCGATGCGGCCACCGTAACCTTGGCTCCTGCTGACGCCTATGGCATGCGTAATGAAGCGCTGGTGCAGGAAGTGGGGCGTGGCTCGTTCGGCAATGCTGATTTGACGCCCGGCAGCCGTTTTCAGACCGAAGGCGAAGCCGGCCCACAAATTGTCACGGTAGTAGATGTGGTGGGCGACCGCATTACCATTGATACCAATCATCCCCTGGCGGGCCGCACGCTCAGCTATCGGGTGAAAATCCTGGACACACGTGATGCAACGCGCGCAGAGCTTGCCAAGGGTCACCCGCTTCCGCCTGGAACCGAACACAGTAAAGTAGAAGATCGGAAGGTTCTTTAATATTTAAAACTTGATCCAGGTCAGCACTAACTTAGCTGAACTCCGATAAGATATTAATCAGCTGCTGGGTTAAGGCATTTTTTAAAGATTGTTTAAAGATTGCTTACTGGGCATTGGGTAATTCGTATCGTTGTACGAGCTATGGTGATTTCTGGTGTATGGAAGCAGGCTGAAGGGGTGGCGTATCCTGTTGGTTGATCACCGCCAAGATCACAACCAACAGAGGAATGATACGCCATGTCCAAGTCTAACCTGCACGCTCTTTCACAACCAGAGGTGGCCACCACCGACCCATTGCACGAGCTGATCCGTCAGGGTGCCCGTGACCTGATTGCCAAGGCGGTCGAGTCGGAGCTTCAGGGCTTGCTGAACCAGTATGCCGATGTTTCAACACCTGATGGGCGCCAAGCTGTGGTGCGCAACGGACACCTACCCAAGCGCACAATCCAGACAGGCGTTGGGGATGTTGACGTTCAGGTGCCCAAGGTCAGAGACCGCAGCGGCTCCGGCATTCGCTTTAACAGCCAGCTCCTGCCGCCGTACTTGAAGCGGGCTCGGAGTCTGGATGAGCTCATCCCTTGGCTCTACCTGCGAGGGGTCTCCTCTGGCGACTTTCAGGAGGCTCTGAACGCCTTGGTCGGTGAGCAGGCCAAGGGGTTGTCCGCCAATACGGTGACCCGGCTCAAGGCCCAATGGCTGAAGGAGCACGAGGAGTGGTGTCACCGTGACCTGGGCCAGAAGCGTTACGTTTACTGGTGGGCGGACGGTGTCTACAGCAATGTCCGCCTGGATGACCGGCTCTGCCTGCTGGTGATCATTGGGGTCACTGAGCACGGCCACAAGGAGCTGGTGGCTGTTGAAGATGGCCACCGGGAGTCTGAAGCCAGCTGGCGTGAGCTGCTCACTGGCTTGCGGGAACGTGGCCTGGATTATGCGCCCAAGCTGGCCGTAGGCGACGGGGCTCTGGGCTTCTGGAAAGCGCTGAGCAAGGTGTTTCCGGAAACCCGGCACCAGCGGTGCTGGGTGCACAAGACCGCTAACGTACTGGACAAGCTGCCCAAGTCAGTACAGCCGAAAGTGAAGTCAGCCTTGCACGAGGTCTATCTGGCGGAGACCCGTGACAGCGCACACAAGGCCTTTGACTGCACGTTGAAGCGGTTTCAGGACAAGTACCCGAAGGCCATGGAAAACCTTGAGAAGGACCGGGACGAGCTGTTGGCCTTCTACGATTTCCCGGCCATTCACTGGATTCACTTGCGGACCACCAATCCGATTGAATCCACCTTCGCCACCGTGCGGTTAAGAACCAAGCAGAGCCGATCCTGCGGCTCTCGCGACACCACCTTATCGATGGTGTTCAAATTACTCCAATCCGCCCAAAAACGCTGGAAGCGGATCAAGGGGTTCGACCAACTGAAGCTGGTCGTGGACAACGTCCAGTTTCGGGATGGAGAGCAGGTGGATGATCAAACTGGCAGAGACGCCGCCTGATGGTCATACACCAGATTTGACAATAACTCTCGTTGTACCGCTTGTAAACCGTTTTCTTGGTTAGTAGGTGTTAAGCAGTGGGCGTCGTTTTAAAGAGCCCCTCTTTGACTTAATAATCTGCTAAGCCTCTTGTCAGGGGAGGGAGGTTACTTTAACGAGTAAGCTTCCTTTTTTTCCGGCCTTTTGGGCCGGTTTTTTTTTGGAAAAAATTAGCGCGATAGTAACCGGGGGCTATTGATCAAATGTGAGCTTTTTAAAGTGTTTCAGCCAGTCCAGTACCTGATGCGAGGGCATCGGCTTGGCAATCCAGTAGCCTTGCAGATAATCGCAGCCCATCTTGAATAGCAGGGCCGCTGTTTCGTAATTTTCAACGCCCTCAGCAATGACCTTCAAGCCCAGCCGATGGCCCAGTTCGATGGTCGAGCGCACTATCAATCGATCATCTTCATCGGTGTTTAAGCGTAGAATAAAGGACTTGTCGATTTTAAGTTCATTAAACGGCAGGCGCTTTAACTGGGCTAATGACGAGTAGCCAGTTCCAAAGTCATCAATGGCCAGCACAATACCTAGCGCTGAAATCTCTTTTAGAATATTAACGGCCTGACTCATATCCTGCATGGCGGTGGTTTCGGTAACTTCAATAGCAAGCTGGCGTGGGGCTAAATCATAGGTTTTAAGTAGCTGTTCCAGCTGCTGAGGAAGCTGTGAGTTGATAATATCACTCGCGGATAAATTGATCGCGACGGATAAACGTTGCCCAGCTTGATTCCATATATGTAGCTGCTGGCACACATGAATCAACATCCACTGGCTCAATAGCGAAATATTGCCGGAGCGTTCGGCCAGTTCAATGAATTCATCAGGTCGAATAAGCCCGAGAGTGGGATGGTGCCAGCGAATCAGTGCTTCAAAATGCTCTATCCTTCCAGTATTAAGCGCTGCCTTGGGCTGATAATCTATCCATAGTTCGTCATGCGTAACAGCGTTTGGCAAATCGTTGATCAAGGTACGTTTGCGAAGCTGCAGCTTATCCAAGTCTTCGGTATAAAGCTCGTAGCGCACGGCTTTATCCTGGGCTTGCTGAAGAGCAATATCGGCTCGTCGAAACAGCTGTTGTACCGAGCTACCGTCGTTAGGAAAGCTCACACTGCCGATGGAGCATATAGGTTTAACCGTTGAGAGGTGATTGACCGCAATTGTGTTTGAAAGGTGCTGAATCAGCAGCTCCAACCACGCGCTATTGGATGGGTCGCCTTCATTAATAATTAAAAATTCATTGTTAGTCAGCCGATATGGATGATGTTGAGGGCTTGAGAAATCACGCAGTCTATCCGCAATGGCAATTAATACCTGGTCGCCTACGGAATACCCGAAGGTACTGTTGATAGCGCGTAACTCATGCAGGGCTAAGCGCATGATGGTAAACGGCGTCTGCTGCGCAACCAGATTTTCCAAAGAATCAAACGCAGCTACTTGATTAGGTAGTTGGGTGAGAGGGTCACTTCTGTTTTGGAACAGCAAGGTTTTGTCGCGCTTTTCAATATCGGCTTGTAAAGTCAGAATTGTGTTACTGATAAGCCGGGTTTCGGGGTGTTTTTGGACTTGCGATGATAGGGTAAATCGATAGCCGTCGCTTATTTGGCTGGCCGTATGGCTGAGTTTGCTGAGTGGCGAACTTAAGCGTTTGGATATCCATAACGAAAAAAGAATTAAGCATCCAATGGTTAACATTGAGCTTACTAGAAGTTCTTTTTTTAGCCATCTGTACCCATTTGAAAGCGCTGACAGCGAATCGGGTAAGGCGTTAAACAGGGCTGAATAAGCGATTTGAGGACTTTTAGTAGAGGAGGCGAAGTAGGGGTCGATAACGAGCAGGATACCGATAGGCAGCTGTGACAGAAGAATAACCAATAGAAAAGTTAAAAAGAGGCGCATTCTAAAGTGCATTCTTCGCTCACTTTTATAGCAGAATAATGTTAATAACCATAAAGTAATGATGACGACGTGATGCGTTTTTGAACGATACCCTTTTTTGCTAATTAATAGCTACCCCAAGAGCTTGATTAACCACCACCCACCGCCACGCTTACTCGTTAAAGAACATAGCGGTGGGCAGCCTAACGCTTACTGGGGCTGGTTTACGCTGGCTTTTTCAAGCAGGAAATCAACAATACGCTCAGAGGGCACCATTGTTGCTTCACTGTCGCGACGGCCTTTGTACTCAAGCTCGCCGTTATCCAGACTACGATCACCAATTACCAAGCGATGCGGAACGCCCATCAGTTCCAGGTCGGCAAACTTAACGCCGGGGCGCGTATCGCGATCATCCAGTAGGACGTCCAGGCCTGCGGTAGTTAACGCTTGGTAGAGACGCTCTGACTCTTCCCGTACGCGCTGCGACTTGTGCGCATTCATAGGCACAAGCGCTACTTGGAAGGGCGCAATTGCATTGGGCCAGGTAATTCCTGCGTCGTCATGGTTCTGCTCAATGGCGGCTGCCACTACCCGAGTAATACCAATACCATAGCACCCCATCCACGGATGACTGGTTTTGCCGTTATCGCCCAGCACGCTTGCATTCATGGCTTCAGAATATTTCTGACCCAGCTGGAACACGTGGCCTACCTCGATGCCGCGTTTGATTGAAAGCGTGCCTTTACCATCGGGTGACGGGTCACCTTCTTGCACCTTACGCAAATCGGCAACCTGGGGCAGGGCAACATCACGTTCCCAGTTAATGCCGAAGTAGTGCTTGCCATCAATATTCGCGCCCGCGCCGAAGTCACTCATCAAGGCAACACTACGGTCAATAATAACCGGCATCTTAAGGCCGATTGGCCCCAGAGAGCCCGGGCCTGCACCTACAGAGGCACGGATTTCTTCTTCATTGGCCATCGTAAGTGGTGTCGCGACCTGAGGAAGGTTTTCTGCCTTCACCTCGTTTAACTCATGGTCGCCACGCACCAGCAGCGTAATCAATCCGCCTTCGGCAGCATGAACCATCAGCGTTTTGACGGTTTTCTCGATCGGCAGTTTAAACTGTTCAACCAGAGCTGCGATGGTTTTGGCGTTCGGCGTATCCACTACACGGATTTCTTCACTAGGTGCTGCGCGCTGAACGTTGCTACCTAACGGCGCTGGTAAGGCTTCGGCCTTTTCCATGTTGGCGGCGTAGTCAGACTCATTGGAGAACACGATGTCGTCCTCGCCGGAACTTGCGAGCACATGGAATTCATGGGACCCGGTACCGCCGATAGAGCCGTTATCGGCGATCACCGGACGGAAATCCAAACCCAAGCGAGTAAAGATTCGCGTGTAGGCATCGTACATGCCCTGATATGTTTCTTTCAGTGATGCTTCATCCAAGTGGAAGGAGTAGGCATCTTTCATGATGAACTCACGCGAGCGCATTACCCCAAAGCGCGGGCGAATTTCGTCGCGGAACTTGGTCTGGATTTGGTAGAAATTGACCGGCAGCTGCTTGTAACTTGCGATCTCTTTGCGCACGAGGTCGGTGATCACTTCTTCATGAGTCGGACCCACACAGTAGTCACGTTCATGACGGTCTTTGACGCGCAGAAGCTCTGGGCCGTACTGCTCCCAGCGGCCGGACTCTTGCCATAGCTCGGCTGGCTGAACGGCGGGCATCAATACTTCCTGGGCGCCAGCACGGTTCATCTCTTCACGTACAATAGCTTCTACTTTGCGTAGTGTACGCAGGCCTAGAGGCAACCACGTATAAAGGCCTGAGGTGAGGCGGCGAATCATCCCAGCACGCAGCATTAACTGGTGGCTAATGACTTCGGCGTCGGCCGGGGTTTCTTTTAACGTAGCGATTAATAATTGGCTGGCGCGCATGGGCGGTAAAATTCCTTAGTGTTAAAAAAGCCGCTGGCTTAGCGTTGAATGTGAGCATTGTACGTCTTAGCGGTTAAGGCGGCAAAATCATGCGGCCGCCATAAGCGCTGTGCGCCGGGTAGTTTGTGCTAATATGGCCGTGATTTTGCGAGCGATGACGAGCATTATTTCAATAATTCAGCCTCAATACCGCTATCGTTTCTATTTATTAATGAGGGGACCTTCATGCAGCAATCTGTACGCCGTTGGTTAGCGGGGGCCGTTGTAGGCGCTTCCATTATAACGTTGAGTGGTTGCGGTACTATGTTTCACCCTGAGCGAAAAGGCCAGTTAAGCGGCCAGATCGATCCGGTTATTGCGGTTGCCAACGGTGTGGGCCTTCTGTTTTTTATCGTGCCGGGCGTTATTGCCTACGCGGTCGATTTTTCAAATGGCACTATCTATTTGCCAGGCAATAACAGCGCATCTGTTGATGTTCTGCACCTGGAGGATACGTTGAACGTGGCGTCACTTGAAAAGCTGCTGTCCGATAAAGCGGGCAAGCCGGTAAGTTTAAAAAGCGAGCTAGTGATGATTGAAGAGGTAGATAATTTGGAAGAAGCGCTCGCCATGGTGCGAATGTCGGGCGTAATGGATGAAGAGCGCCTGGCAACCATGTAAATTGTCCACAGACTGCATTGCTACACAAAACCCCAGAGGCGCTTACGCGTATGGGGTTTTGTCGTTTTATGGGCAGCCTATTTGGCAGCGGTCAGTTTCAGGGTAATCAATCCTGCCACTAAACCCCAGAAAGGCCCGCCAATACCCAGCAGCGTAATGCCCGAACCCGTCAGTAAAAAGGTGACAATGGCTGCATCGCGATGACGGCTATCGGCAAAGGCGCTTGCCAAACCTCCGGCAAGCGTACCCAATAGCGCAATGCCCGCCAGGGCGATAACCAGCACGCTGGGGAGCGCATTAAACACCCCGGTCACCGTAGCACCGAAAATCCCCATGATGATATAAAAAACGCCGGCGGCCATACCCGCCGTATAGCGGCGGCGAGGGTCGGCATGAGCATCTGGGCCCATGCAAACCGCAGCGCTGATGGCGGCCATATTGAGCGCAAAACCACCAAAGGGCGCAAGAAGCAGAGAGGCCCCACCGGTCCAACTGATCAGCGGTGAGCTGTTAGCTTGATAGCCCGCAGCCCGTAATACCGCCATGCCCGGCAGATTCTGCGTTGCCATGGTGATAACAAAAAGCGGAATGCCCACGCCGATTAATGTGGCAATTGAAAACGCAGGCGTCATAAACACAGGCATAGTGGGGGACAGCGGAATACCCTGCAGATTGATTTGCCCCTGCAGTATCGCAACCGCTATGCCGGTTAACAGTACGCCGGGCACCGCCAGTGTTGGCCAAAGGCGCCTACCCATTACCCAGGCGGCTAGCATCACCAGGGGCATTAGCCACTGGCTTTCCATCGCGTTAAATAGCTCAAGGCCAAAGCGCAGCAAAATACCGGCCAGCATCGCTGCCGCAATCGCGCCGGGAATGTAGCGCATCAAGCGCTCAAAAAGACCTGTTACTCCGCATAGGGTGATCAATAGCGCCGAGAAAAGAAAAGCCCCGATAGCTTCTTCAAGCGGAATGCCCGGCAAGCTGGTCGCCAGAAAAGCTGCCCCCGGCGTAGACCAGGCCGTAAGCAGCGGCATGCGATAACGCAATGAAAGGCCAAAGGATGTAAACCCCATGCCAATACCCAGCGCCCAAAGCCAGGAGCTGATTTGCGCGGCAGAGGCGCCGCTGGCTTCCGCTGCCTGAAAGATAATCGCAGCAGAACTTGTATAGCCAATCGTGACCGCGACAAATCCTGCAGTGACGGTTGAAAGGCTGACATCTTGCCAGAAGGCGGGCCGCTTGGCAGGCGGCTGGGCCTGTTCTATAGCATCATTATTGGCCGCCATACTGCGCTCCTCTAAGGTGGCTGGATGTCTATCAATTAATGGCTATGATTAAATTTTTATGTGCGCTATAGCGCACAAAGGTCACACTATCACTGTGCGTCATAACGCACAATTGGGTTGAAGATTGGGATTTAGAATAAACACCGAAGCTTTATAAATCCTAACGTTTTATAAACCCTGACGCTTGCCCGTAAGCGCTAGATGCTTGAACGATCAAACATTTAAGAACTCAGTAATAGCCCGAGTAGGCTGGCTGTTTTAACGGGGATTAGAGAGGTAAAATAGCCAAATCCTGAGGAGATAATAATGCCTACCCAGCCCCCCGCTATTGCTGAGCACGTTGCCAGTACCGTTAAACGACTGCGTAAAGAGTGTGATTGGAGCCTGGATCGTGCTGCCGGTGAAACCGGAGTCAGCAAAGCGATGCTCGGACAAATCGAGCGCGGTGAATCCAGCCCGACCATCTCAACACTCTGGAAAATAGCCAGTGGCTTTCGGGTGTCGTTTTCTACCCTGTTCGATAGTCAGAAACCGGTGCAGGGCGAACTACGTCGGGATAGCGGGGAGTCGGTATGGGGGGATGACAGCGCGGGCATGCAGGCACGGCTGATTTTCCCTTACGATCCGTTGTTAGGCTTTGAGATGTTCATCATCGAGTTGGCGCCCGGTGCGATCAGTGAGTCAACGCCACATGCCGAAGGCGTGGTAGAACATATTGTGGTGATTGAAGGAGAAATGGAGCTGCGTATTGATGAGCGCTGGCAAACGCTTGGCGTGGGCGAGGGGCTGCGCTTTTTCGCTGACCGCCCCCACGCAATGCGTAATACCGCGATAACACGTTTACGCTTTCATGATGTGATTCACTATTTACCCGGCGCGGCATCCAACGCTTGAGCACGCAGCCAGCGGATTTCTTCATCCCAGATTTCAGGCTCGACGGTTTCTAAAATCATGGGAATACCGCTGATACGTGGCTCCTGCATGATGGTGATAAACGCTGGCAGGCCAATATTGCCTTTTCCCAAGCTGTGATGACGGTCTACCCGGCTGGCAAAACCGCTTTTCGCATCGTTTAAATGCATCCCGCGAAGATACTCAAATCCTACAACGCTGCCAAGCTCATCCAGGGTGGCCTGCGTTGCCTCGCGGCTGCGCAAATCATACCCGGCGGCAAACGCATGGCAGGTATCAATACACACGCCGACGCGCGATTTATCATCGACATGCTGGATAATTTCAGCAAGATGCTCAAAGCGCCAGCCAAGATTGGTGCCTTGCCCGGCGGTGTTTTCAATCACCGCGGTCACGCCCATGGTCTGGGCGAGAGCTTCATTAACGGACTCTGCAATGCGCTTTAAGCAGTCGCCTTCACCGATCTTGTTCAAGTGACTGCCTGGGTGAAAATTCAGCAGCGTTAAACCTAGCTGCTCGCAGCGCTGCATTTCATCTAAAAAAGCGTTGCGCGATTTCTGCAGACCTTCGGCTTCCGGGTGGCCCAGGTTAATCAGGTAGCTATCGTGGGGCAAAATCTGCTCAGGTTTAAAGCCGTGCTGGCGGCAGGCATCTTTAAATGCCTTGATGGCTTGCTCGGTCAGCGGCTTGCCCTGCCACTGGCGCTGGTTTTTGGTAAATAGTGCAAAGGCATTTGCGCCGATCTCAACCGCCCGCTGTACCGCCTGATCTGCACCTCCGGCAGCACTTACATGGGCACCTACATACTTCATTGTTATCCCTTACTGTTTGGCTAAGCGTTGATTATCCAGAAAGCGCTGAAAAATAGCAGGTTCATCAGTAATCACGCTAGCAATCCCCCAGCTCCAACGGCTCTGAAAGGCGCTGGGATCGTTGGCGGTGTAGCAAAGGAGCTGATAGCCCGCTTCATGCATGGCGTCAGCCTGGGCGCGTTTCAGGCGGGGCCAGTGCGGATGAATGCTATACGCGTCAACGGCCTCACACTGAGTACGCCACGCTTTGGGCGTGCTGCCAAACAAAACCCCCAGCGCCAGGTCTTTTTTAGAAGCAAAGGTGCGGCAGTGGTGAAGCGCGCTAAGATCGAAGGACGAGATAACCAGACGCTCGGGAGGTAGGGCCTCCAGTACTTCTGGCATGACTCGATCAACCAGCTCAATAGGGTCGCGGCCCTTGTTGACCTTGATTTCCAGGTTGACGCCCATTTCCAGCTCGTTAAGAAGCTCGAGCATCACCTCGAGGCTTGCTATTTTTTCGCCAGCAAAACGATCACTAAACCAGCTGCCGACATCTAATGCCTGGGCCTCTGGCCAAGTGAGCCTATTAAGCGCGCCGCGCCCATCCGAGCAGCGCGCTACATCAGCATCGTGCCAGATAACCGGCGTGCCATCGCCGAGTAGCTGAACATCAAGTTCCACCCAGCGGGCGCCCGCTTCATAAGCTGCGCGCACGGCGGCAAGGGTGTTTTCTGGGGCGGCGGCGGAGTATCCGCGATGGGCAATCAGCGTGGGAAGCGTAATAGCGGGATGGGTCATCGTTCGTCCAAAAGCGTTACCGGTTAAAGTGATCTGAGTTTAGCACGAGCCTATGACATCAGCGTGTCACTCAAGCGCGGTCGATGTGAGTAAGCTCAAGGGATTGCTTGATTTCTAAAGCGTGACGCGGTTGGATAACAGCACCTAGTGTTGCCAATAATTAACAAGGAGTTTCATTTATGTCCAAGCGTATTCAGCTTTCCAAAATAGGTGGTTCCGAGGTGCTGGAGTGGGCCGATACTGAGCCGAAAGCGCCGAGTGCTGGTGAAGTAAGAATTGCCAATAAGGCCGTTGGGCTTAACTTTATCGATATCTATTTCCGTACCGGGCTTTACCCGGCGCCTTCCATGCCAACAGGCCTGGGAACCGAGGGCGCAGGTGTTGTCGACGCTGTTGGCGAGGGCGTGACCCATTTAAAAGAGGGCGACCGGGTAGCCTACGCTCAGGGGCCGTTGGGCGCCTACGCCGAACTGCATACGTTGCCCGCTGCAAAGGTGGTGAAGCTTCCTGACTTTATCGATTTTGAAACGGCCGCCGCCAGCATGCTGAAAGGCCTTACCGTGCAGTACCTTTTACGCCAGACCCATGAGCTAAAAGGTGGCGAGACGATTCTGTTTCATGCCGCAGCGGGTGGGGTGGGTTCTATCGCATGTCAGTGGGCCAAGGCTTTGGGCGTTAAGCTGATCGGTACGGTCAGCTCGAAAGAGAAAGCTGATTTAGCCATGGCGAATGGCGCCTGGGCGACGATTAACTACACCGAAGAAGACGTGGTTGAGCGGGTACGTGAATTGACCAACGGCGAGATGTGTGACGTGGTTTACGACTCCGTGGGTAAGGACACCTGGGAAATTTCTCTAAACTGCTTGAAGCCTCGCTCGTTGATGGTGAGCTTTGGTAATTCATCAGGCCCGGTAGATGGCGTGAATATCGGCATTCTCAATCAGAAAGGCTCGCTTTTTGTAACGCGCCCCAGCCTTAATGGCTATGCCGATACGCGCGAGCGCCTGGAAATGATGTGTGAAGATTTCTTCAGCATGATTGAAAGTGGCAAAATCAAAATTGACGTTGCTAACCGCTATGCGTTGGCCGACGCGGGCAAGGCGCAGGATGCGCTGCAAAACCGTCAAACCACGGGGTCAACCGTGCTGCTTCCCTGAAAGGGTCGTATATTTTCAGCAAAGGCCGCCGTTTATTCTGGCGGCTTTTATTGGTCAGGGGCAAAGCGGTCGGCTCAATGCTCGTTATCAAACGCCATGTCAAAGAAGCGCTGCTCGATTTGGCTGGCTTCAATAAACGGCTTGCTCAGCGTTTCAAATTCGCGCTCGGCGCCCACACGGTTAAGCTCATCGCATAAAAAACTCACCCAGCGAACAAAGTCAGGCTCGTTGTGCAGCACGATCCAGTCGCGGTGCTCTGGCCGAGAAGGCAGCGGCTCCTCTGCGCGTTGGGCCCACTCAAGATAAAGCCATTCGGCAACGACCAGTACGACCAGGATGAATGCATAGTCCTGGGAGTCACAGGCCTGCTCCATCAGCGCAATAAACGCCTGGGTTGGCTCTGCCAGCGGGGAGTGTCGCCACTGTGTTTCGGGGATGTTTAATGCTTCGAATGAGTCGATAAAATAGCGATATTCACTACCCGCCAACACCGACAGCTGACGCGCATGGGTCAGACGGGCTTCCGGGTCGTCGGCGGCGCAGACCGCCGCGCCGAGTAGGCGTACAAAACTATCGCAAAAACGGAAGTCCTGAATTAGGTAGCGAGCAAAAACGTCATCCGCTATTTGCCCTTCAAGCAGTTGGTCTACAAAGCGGTGATTGACCGAGGCATTCCAGTAAGGCTGGGCAGCCTCGCGCAAGCGATGACACAAGTTCATATGACCTCCAGTATGCTAAAAAATCTTAAGCGCTATTATTTTATCGATTTCTGGCGCTAAGGGCAGGTAAGTGAAAACTTTTTATTATTCTTCATCATCTGCAGGGCCTATACGGTTGTATAAATATCGCCTAATGTGTGAGGGTTATTTGACCGTTAGCTTATGTGGCGGCTCAGAAAAGCAAGCCGATAGAGTACTGCAGTCGCCTTGCTCATACCCAATGGCGGCACAAGGAGGTGATTGGCATGGCGGCAGAAATGATCGGTTTGGCGCCCAGCACCCTGGTATTTATGGTACTGGGGTTAACGCTCATGGCATTTGTTTGGGGGCGCTTTCGTTATGACTTGGTGGCCCTGACGGCGCTTTTAGCATCGGTGATGTTAGGCCTTGTGCCCGCTGATTCAGCGTTTGCCGGATTTGGTCACCCTGCAGTGATTACCGTTGCTGCCGTACTGGTGTTAAGCCGGGGGTTTGAGCGTTCTGGCGTCGTGGATATTATCTCTAACCAGGTGCTGAAAGTGGGTGATCGGCTAATCCTCCAGCTGCTGGTGCTGGTGGGTACCGTCGTGGTGCTGTCAGGGATTATGAATAACGTTGGTGCGCTGGCGCTGTTACTGCCGGTCGCCATGCGTCTCGCCCGGGAACATGATACCTCGCCTTCAATACTTCTGATGCCGCTTGCCTTCGGTTCGTTATTGGGCGGCCTTACTACGCTGATTGGCACGCCACCCAACATTATTATCTCTACGTATCGAGGTAATATTACCGGCGAAAACTTTGGCATGTTCAGCTTTTCACCCGTAGGCATCGCGGTAGCTGGGGCGGGTCTGGCCTTTATTGTGCTCATTGGCTGGCGCTTAACACCAAAGCGTAGCGGGCAATCCTCTACCGACGAGATGTTTGATACCGCGAATTACTTGGTAGAGCTAAACGTCACTAAAGACTCTAAAGCCAACGGTCTAACGCTGCCTCAGCTGCGCGATGAGCTTGAGGAGGCTATTCCTGTACTTGCCGTCGTGCGTGACGATAACCGCCGGGCGGGCTACTCTTTTCACGGCATCTTGCAAGAGGGCGATATTCTGCTGCTGGAGGCTGGGCCCGATGAGCTTAAGCTTCTGGAAGATAAAGTGGGTTTAAGCGCTATCGCCGAGCCAGAAGAAGCGCCGGATGAAAACGATGCGACAACCGATAAAACTGCCGAGGACGAAGCGGACAGCACAGATGCCCGCCAACCGGTCAATACCGAAGGGCTACAGCTGATCGAAGCTGTAGTACGTAATGACTCGATGATGAATAACCGCAGTGTACGGCAGCTGCGTTTAAATCAGCAGTTTGGCTTGCACCTAGTGGCCGTCGCCCGGGATGGTAGCCGTTTGAAACAGCGGCTAAGGGATATCCGCTTTAAAACCGGGGATGTCCTGCTGCTCCAGGGCAGCGAAAATGAGATAAGCGATAGCCTTTCAACTCTCGGCTGCCTGCCCCTAGCCAGCCGGGCGCTTAATTTAGGTCAGCCGCGTAAGCTGGCTATCTCTATCGGAATATTTGCCCTGGCGATTGTCGCCATGCTGCTGGACCTGTTGCCTGCGGCCGTGGCGATGAGCAGTGCCGCCGTGGTTTCGTTGTTGATCGGTGTATTGCCCCTGCGTGATGGCTATCAGGCAATTGATGGGCCGGTCATCGTATTGCTTGCCGCGATGCTGCCCGTAGGGGAGGCTCTGGAAACTAGCGGCGGGGCCGATATTGTCGCTAATACCTTGCTTACCCTGGGTGCCGAGTGGCCCATCTTTATCTCCTTGATTGGCCTGTTCGTGCTTACCATGCTGCTTTCAAATGTGGTGAATAATGCTGCTGCAGCGCTGCTGATGGCGCCTATTGCGGCGAGCCTGGCGCAGGGCTTTGACGTATCGATCGACCCGTTTTTGATGGTGGTGGCCGTGAGTGCTTCGTGTGCCTTTTTAACGCCCATCGGGCATCAGTCCAATACGCTAGTCTTAGGCCCCGGTGGGTATAGCTTTGGCGACTACTGGAAATTAGGGCTGCCGCTTTCGGTCGTTGTGTTAATCGTCGCATTGCCTGCGATTTTATGGGTATGGCCGCTATAAGATGTAAACATGCTCTCGGTAAGCGGCCTGGCCTTTCCGCTCTGCATTAGTCAAAGAACTATTTATCAAGGACTATCAGATTTCGAAAATTTTATTACCCTGTTACGCTTAGCGATAATTACAAAGTGAACGGGCCGGGCCTATGAATCAACAATACCGTCAGGATGCGATCGTCGAGCTGGTTCGCCAACACGGCTATATGAGCATTGAGCAGCTGACTGATCACTTCGCTGTAACGCCACAAACCATTCGGCGTGATTTAAATACCTTGGCCAATGAAGGGCGGGCCCGGCGTGTTCATGGGGGCGTGGGTATTGAATCAAGCACCGTGAATACGGCTTACAGCACGCGTAAAACGCTTCATCTGGAAGAAAAGGAGCGTATAGCGCACTGCCTGGCGCAGCACATTCCTAACCATGCATCGCTGTTCATCAATATCGGCACCAGCAATGAGGTGATTGCCCAGGCGCTGCTTGAGCATCAGGGGTTGGAGATCATCACCAATAACCTGAACGTGGCGGCTATTTTGCAGCATAAAGAAGACTTCAACGTGATTATCGCCGGTGGGCAGGTGCGCTCTCGGGATGGCGGTATTATCGGTGAAGCCACGATCGATTTTATCAATCAGTTCAAGGTTGATTACGGCATTATTGGCATCAGCGGTATCGATGAAGACGGCTCGCTTCTGGAGTTTGACTACCAGGAAGCACGGGTAGCGCAGGCTATCATTGCCAATTCACGGCGGGTGTATCTGGCGGCTGACTATTCCAAATTCCACCGCAATCCGGTGGTGCGCCAAGGCAACCTATCGCAGCTGGACGCGCTGTTTACTGACCGTAAGCCGCCAGAGGCTATTCGGCAGCTGCTTTCGCAATATGAAGTTATGTTGCATGTCGCCTAAGCGAGAGCGAATAAATTCCCACCGGTAAAAACATCGCGTAGCCATAATGCCCAATCGATGGCTACGCTGCCTTCACTCTTCACTCTTCACTCTTCACTCTTCACTCTTCACTCTTCACCTTAGCCGCTGTAAGTCTTTGACACGTTTAGGCGCTGTTGATGGCTAATGTAGTCGAGCTACAACCCGGTGTGCGTCCAATGATGCATTGTTGGTTTGCCATCCATCTCCCATAGTAAAAGCGTGGCTTAGGTAGGGGGTCGCTATCCCGATTATCCTATTCAAGCCCTGCTACGTAACCATAGTGCTTCAGCATAACCAGGCGCTAAAGGGCGAAGGTCTATAAAGCTTGCGACCGTTCGCAGTCACCGAACCAGGCACTTATCCGGCCTGGCATGAGTAGCAACGTCACCATACGCCATTAGACGACTGCCTATGTGTTGATGGATACGCATACAGCAGCGGATGACCATACCATGAGGTACTGACCATGAACTGTATTGAACTTAGCCAGCAGGCCGACCAGATAGCCAGTACGTTTAGCAAACTAGATTTGGCTAAACTGGTGCTCGCTCTTAAAAACAACCGTGAGTCGCTCCAGCACGCCGTTGAAGTGATCGATACTATCGATAGTCGAAAGGGCTGTACGCTTGATGAAGCCTGGGATGAGGTGCTGTCCGGTGATTCACAGCTGCTTATCATTAATGAAGAGTAGGTGAGGGCGTGAGGTTGAGCGTCTGATACTCAGCCCCTTCAGCGTTTGAAGGGGCTTTTTTTATAAGTAGCTCTATATTTCGTGAAGTGAACCTTTCAAAGTACCGAGATGATTATCGCACTATGCTTGCAGGGCTTCAGGCTGCGCAGTATTAACGCGATTATCAAAATAGGTGGCGAGCCGTTGTTCGGCCTGTTCGCCAAACAGCACGTGACACGCCTGTTTTAAACCTTCTGAATGGCGCAGCTGCTCCTGGTCAACCACAAGCGATATTTTGGAGCGCCGACGCAGGAAGTCTTCAAGCTCGGTAATCATTTCATGATCGCGTGCATGTTCAAGCTCAACGCGAATATATTCGGTGCCTTCAATCAATAATGCCCCTTGGCTTGGGTCTTTCTCGATTTGCTCAAGCATCGCGAAGGCTTTATCGGCGTAGCGACGCCATAGGCGTATCGAAAGAGGCTCTGACGACGTTGGCGCGGTCATCGAATCAAGATCCATACGTTTGGCCTGCGCCATAAACCGCTGCTTGATGGGCAATGCCGGTTCGCCATACCAGTGAAAATCAGGCTTGGGTAACGTTATGCCGAGCGCGAGCAGTGCGTCGGAGATTTCATCGCCCACGTTTAAGCAGTCGGTAAGCTTGCCGCCAAAAATACTGATATGCGCGTTATCGGTATTTGTATCGATTACGTGTTTACGCGAAAGCTGCAGAAAATCACGATCACTACCTTGATCTGACTCTACGGCCAGGGGACGCACACCGCAGCGGGTAGAAATAATATCACTGGGGGTAAGTGGCTTATCCAGCGTTAGCCGCTTATTGATATTATCCAACACAAAATCGATGTCTTCCTGGGTAACCACCGCATCAGGGTGATCCATATGGGTGTCGGTTGTGCCAATGCAGGTTCGGTTGCCCATGGGTATTACAAAAAATAGCCGCCCATCGTCAGCAAAGAAGGCCAATACACGCTTTGAATCCGTCAGCTGGGGCACAATCAGATGAATGCCCTTGGAGTAAAGGTGCTGATGAGATGTTTGCTCGCCGGTAAGCTCATTGTGATGATCAACCCAAGGCCCCGCAGCGTTAATCAATACTTTGGCGCGTATTTCAAACGTGCTGCCATCCATGGTATTACGAGCTTTGGTGATCCATACGCCGTCTTTACGTTCAGCACCCAGCGATTCCACATAGTTGGCCGCTGTTGCGCCGAAGTCGAGCGCGTGGCGTATAAAATTGAACACGAACCGTGCATCGTTATCGTGAAGATAGGCATCGGAATATTCAAACCCACCAATAGAGCGGTCGATATTGATAATGGGTTCTTCGTGTTTAATATGCTTGGGTGCTAACAGGCGCGGGCGTTTGGTAAACCCGTTACCCATTAACCAATAAAGCCATGTGCCCGCCCAAAGATAGCGTGGCGAGTGACGAAAGCCTTTGGTGATGGTGGTAAGAAAGCGAATTTCCTGCACCGTAGAAGGGTAGCTCTTGATTAAGTGGTTGCGGCTTTTGCAAAGTTTACGCACCAAGCCAAAATCATTGCTCTCCATATATTTGATACCTCCCCATACCAGATTAGAGGAGTGCATGCTGGTGCTACCCGCGAAGTCGCCACGATCGATCAGTGCGACACGCGCCCCTTTGCCAGCCAACGCCGCTGCGCTGGCCGCACCGTTAATACCGCCACCAATCACCAGCGCGTCAAAGGTGGTGCTCGCTAATTGACTAACGTTTTGTTCGCGCAGCGTCATGGAAGCCTCATTGGTGGGATAGGTAAGCGTATTAGCCGGAGCTAGAAACGGTTATGTTCATTTGTGAAAGGATATGTGATCGTTTTCGATCTTTCAAGTTTGAAAGTGAACATTGGTGATCATAAAAGCTGCCTTCATGATGCAGCGATCAATGAAGGTTGCTTTACGCTTAAGGGTTTCTTGTCAATTATGCCTAGTGCAGGGCGGTTGTCCGCCCTGCAGGTGGGTGCTTAGCTACTCCTGGCGTGAACCAGCCGCCATCCAGGCTTCCATCATCTCTTCGTAAGGTACCGTCGTGCCCTGGGGCATCTCGTCATCAAGCTTGGGTTTTGGCGCGCCTTCGCGGTCTAGCCAGACCTGGGCATCCTCCTCCTCGTTGAGTACCGGCGCGTAGCTATCGAAGACATTGGCGCGTGCCAGGCGGTTCATGGTGCTGTCCATTTCCGCTGCCAGCTTGTCTAGACCTTCCTGAGGCGAGACTTCACCGCTCATTACCGGCGCCAGGTTTTGCCACCAAAGCGGTGCCATACGTGGGTAGTCAGGCACGTTGGTTCCAGTAGGTGTCCAGTTGGACTCGTTAGGGCTGCGGTAGAATTCCACCAGGCCACCCAACTTGGGGGCCATTTCGGTCATCTGTTCGGAGAAGATGTCAGACTCACGAATGGGCGTTAAACCGTGCATGAGCTTTTCAAGCGATACCGTTTTTGCCACGGTAAACTGGGCGAAAAGCCAGGCAGCTGTGCGGCGGTCTTCAGGCGTCGAGTCGAAGAACGTCCATGCCCCCACGTCCTGGTAGCCTACCTTCATGCCCTCTTCCCAATATGGGCCGGTAGGAGAAGGGGCCATGCGCCATAGAGGGTTACCTTCGTCATCCGTCACCGCTACTGCCGGGTCGACCATGTCGGCCGTAAAGGTGGTATACCAGAAGATCTGCTGGGCGATATGCCCCTGCGCAGGTACCGGCCCTGCTTCCCCAAAGGTCATGCCCTGAGCTTCAGGTGGTGCGAAATCGCGTAGCCAATCGACCGCTTTTTGCATCGCAAATACCGATGCCGGCGAGTTGGTAGCACCGCCGCGACTCACGCTGGCGCCTACCGGCTGGCTATCTTCGTTGACGCGAATACCCCAGTCGTCCACCGGGTTGCCTGAGGGAATGCCAGGGCTGCCCATGCCTGCCATGGAGAGCCAGGAATCGTGGAAGCGCCAGCCCAGGGACGGGTCGCGGCGGCCGTAGTCCATATGGCCGTATACCTTGACGCCATCGATTTCACCCACGTGTTCCGAGAAGAACTCGGCAATGTCTTCATAGGCTGTCCAGTTGGTCGGTACCCCCAGGTCGTAGCCATAAATTTCCCGGAACTGTTCCTGCAGATCCTCGCGCTGGAACCAGTCATGGCGGAACCAGTAGAGGTTGGCGAACTGCTGGGTGGGCAGTTGGAACAGGCTGCCGTCCGGCCCGGTGCCATACTGCAAGCCAATAAAGTCGTCCAGGTCCAGCGTGGGCAGCGTGTAGTCAGACCACTCATTCTCCATCGCTTCAGACAGATTGACCGTCGTGCCATAGCGGATATGCGTGCCGATGGAGTCGGTATCATTCACAAAACCATCGTAGATGCTGTTACCCGACTGCATCTGATTCTGCATGGTATCCACCACATCGCCCTCACCAATGATGTTGTGGGTGACGTTGATGCCGGTCAGTTCTTGAAAGGCTTCAGTCAGAACCTCACTTTCATATACGTGAGTCGTGAGGCCTTCGGCCACGGTTTGAATATCCATGCCCCGGAAAGGCTCGGCAGCGTTGGCAAACCACATCAGCTCCTCGATCTGCTCTTCACGGCTTAGGGTTGAGTTTTGAAAGTGCTCATCGACCAGGCGTTCGGCGATGGCGCGAGCGTCATTTTCCTGGGCTGACAGCGCGCCCGAGGCTAGCAGCAGGCTCGCGGCGAGAGTGGTCAGTCTGAATTTGTTGTAATGCTTTGGCATGGTGACCTCGTTTTGTTGTGTTCTTCCCTGATGGCTTGGCCGTCCCTGATACCGATTAAACGCTGGCAGCTAGCCCCAGCGCATTAATATCAACAGCCATATGGCTGATACCGCTAGTGCAATCCAGATGGATAGTGAGGTGAAGCCAATCACACCCAGATGGATAAACGCAGCAGAGAGCAGACCGATAAACAGTCTGTCCCCGCGTGTAGTGGAAATGGGCAAAAACCCTTTGCGCTCTATAGTGGGTGACAGGATCTCCCATATCGTCATCCCAGCCAGCATGGCCGCAATGGACGAAAAGAATACGGCGGTGGGCATGGTCCATACCATCCAGGACATGGCGAATCTCCTCAGGTACGGCCCAGGGCAAAGCCCTTGGCGATATGGTTACGAACGAAGTAGACGACCAGAATGCCGGGGATAATGGTGAGAACCCCGGCGGCGGCCAGGGTGCCCCAGTCAATTCCGGAGGCGGTAGACGTGCGTGTCATGATCATGCCGATAGGCTGGGCACTGGTCGCGGTTAGCGTACGGGCCAGCAGAAGCTCCACCCAAGAGAACATGAACAGGAAGAACAGCGTGACGCCGATACCCGAGCGGATCATGGGGATGAAAATCTTGACGAAAAAGCGCGGAAAGCTGTAGCCATCGATATAGGCCGTTTCATCAATCTCTTTGGGCACACTGCTCATGAAGCCTTCAAGAATCCAGATCGCCAGCGGGATATTGAACAGGCAGTGGGCCAGCGCCACGGCAATATGGGTATCGAACAGACCGACCGAATAGTAGAGCTGAAAGTAGGGCAGCAAGAATACCGCAGGTGGGGCCATCAGGTTGGTCAGCAGCCAGAAAAACAGATGCTTGTCGCCAATGAAGGTGAAGCGGCTAAAGGCATAAGCGGCCGGCAGCGCTACGCAGATAGTGATGAGCATGTTCATCGCCACGTAGAGCATCGAGTTAACGTAGCCCATGTACCAGCTCGAATTGGTAAAGATGCCGATATAGTTATCGAAGGTAAGGTTTTGTGGCCACAGGGTCATTGAGCCGAGAATTTCGCTATTGGTCTGCAGCGACATATTGATCAGCCAATAGATGGGCAGAATCATCAATATCAGATAGAGGCCAAGCAGGCAGTTGGCACGCCAGCGCGAGCGGGCGTTGCGGTTACGCCGCTGGGCGGGCGTTACCTTGCTGAAAATGGTGGTGTACTTTTCGCCGCGCTGAGTGTTTTCGAGTTGGTAGCTCATGCTAGGCACCTCCGTGCGGGTGCTTGTCTTTCTGCATGTGCATGATGGTGGTATAGAACACCCAGCTCACCAGCAGAATGACCAGAAAATAGATCAGCGAAAATGCCGCCGAAGGGCCCAGATCCTGCTGTCCGACCGCCATGGTCGTCAGTGACTGGCTCAGGAACGTGGTGGCGCTGCCCGGCCCGCCGCCGGTCAGTACAAAGGGCTCGGCGTAAATCATGAACGAGTGCATGAAGCGCAGCAGTACGGCAATCACCAGGACATTGGTTAGCTTGGGCAACTGGATATAGCGGAACACCGCCCATTTGGAGGCGCGGTCAATGCGCGCGGCCTGGTAGTAAGCTTCAGGAATCGAGCGCAGGCCGCTGTAGCAGAGCATCGCGACCAGCGGCGTCCAGTGCCAGACGTCCATCAGCACGATGGTCACCCAGGCATCGCCCGCGTTGCGGGTGATATTGTAGTCAACGCCCAGCTCGCGCAGACCCCAGCCCATCAAGCCGATATCTCCCCGGGTAAAGATTTGCCAGATACTGCCCACCACATTCCAAGGGATGAGCAACGGCAGGGTAATCAAGATCAGTACCGCTGAGGCTTGCCAGCCGCGTTTGGGCATGATCAACGCAATGCCGATTCCCAGCGGAATCTGAATGGCGAGAATAATCAGCGAGAAGGAAATCTGGCGAAGAAATGCTGCTTGAAGAGCACTGTCATTGAGCATGCTTTCAAACCACTCGGTGCCGGTAAAAAATCTCGCGTTGGGGCCAAGCACATCCTGCACCGAGTAGTTGACCACGGTCATCAGCGGGATGATGGCGGAGAACGCCACCAGTACCAGCATGGGAAGCACCAGCAGCCAGGCTTTATTATTGGGTACTTTGTTATTCATGCTCAGCCTCCACCCGATATTCATCGATATACAGCGCAACATGAGCATTATTGAAGTGCGCGAACGCCGTTTCACCAACCGGCGGGTGGCCTTCGGGCAGGCGTGCCTTGAAGGATTGCCCGTTGAGTCTGAAGGTCAACAGGGAGTAGGTGCCAAGATCCTGCAAGCTGGTCACCTCTATGGGTATGCCTTCGGTCGTCTGGTGGGAGCTGATAGTGATGAATTCCGGGCGGATACCCAGCTTGATATTGCTGGCGTTCGCGCTGGCGATAGCGTGCTTGAGCGGCGCGCTGACCGGTAGGGGCTGTGAGCCGAACATTACCTGACCGCCTTGATATTCTACTGCCAGGAAGTTCATGCCGGGGCTGCCAATGAAATAGCCTACAAAGGTATGTGTGGGGCGTTCAAACAGCTCTCGCGGCGTGCCGAATTGAACCACCTGCCCCTCGTACATCACGGCAATTTTATCCGCGAAAGTAGAGGCTTCGAGCTGGTCGTGGGTCACGTAGATCATGGTGATATTGAAGCGTTCGTGAATTTCCTTGAGCTTGCGGCGCAGCTTCCACTTCAACTGCGGGTCGATCACTGTCAGCGGCTCATCAAACAAAATGGCCGTTACATCATCGCGCACCAGCCCACGTCCCATGGAGACTTTCTGCTTCTCATCGGCAGTCAGGTTCTTGGCTTTACGTTTTAACAGCGGGGTAAGGTCCAGAATATCGGCGACTTCGAGCACCTTGGGTTTCACGCGGTGCTCGGGGGTGTTCATGTTACGCAACGGAAAGGCGAGGTTGTCGAACACTGTCATGGTGTCGTAGATCACCGGGAACTGGAACACCTGGGCAATATTGCGCTCTTCAGGAGGCAGCTCATTTACCCGTTGGCCGTCAAACAGCACGTCACCCTCAGAGGGTTCAAGCAGCCCTGAAATGATATTGAGCAGCGTTGACTTGCCACACCCCGAAGGCCCTAACAGCGCATAGGCGCCACCCTGGTGCCAAACGTGGTCCATCTGCCGAATGGCGTAATCCGCTGCATGGGTAGGCGTTTTTTCATAGGAGTGTGCAAGGCCTTTAAGGGTGATTTCAGCCATGGGCAGCTCCTTTCTGACGCGCAGGAGTGTGAACGGTATGACCCTGTTTGTTGAAGGCGTAAAGTTGATGGGTAGGGAAGTAGACTTTCAGCGGCTCATTGACGCTGAATTGATGGATACCTGCCAGATGCAGTACTAGCGGAAAGCGCTCGTGGTGAACATGCAGAAAGGTTTCTGAACCACTGATTTCGGCAACGTCTACATGCACATCCAGCGCCAGGTCATCCGTCCTTTGTGGCACCAGGGTGAGATGTGACGCGCGCACGCCAAAGTCGTAATCACCCGGCTCAAGGCGTTTGAGATTGTCATCGCAGGGAAAATGCAGCGTTTGATCAAAGGTGATTTCGGTATCGGTAAGCTGGCCGGGCACAATGTTAATGGGCGGCTCAGAAAACATCTCGGCGCTAAAGCGGCCGTTGGGCTCACGGTAGACCTGTTCGGTAGGGCCGTACTGAAGCAGCTTGCCTTCGTGCAGCACCGCCGTGTTGCCGCCCAGCGCCAGCGCCTCGTTGGGTTCGGTCGTGGCGTATACCGCAATACAGTTGCGCGCCTTGAACAGTTCGCGCAGTTCGTCACGCAGTTCTTCACGCAGCTTGTAGTCAAGATTGACCAGCGGTTCATCGAACAGGATTAGATCGGCATCCTTGACCAACGCTCGCCCCATGGCGGTGCGCTGCTGCTGGCCGCCGGAAAGCTCTTCAGGGTAGCGGTTAAGCAGGTGTTCGATATGCAGCATCTCGGCTATTTCGCCCACCCGCTTGTCAATTTCGCTTTTAGGATGTTTGGCAAGCTTGAGCGGAGAGGCAATGTTGTCGTAAACGGTGAGGCTGGGGTAGTTGATAAACTGCTGATACACCATGGAAACATTGCGCTTGCGCACGGAGACGTTGGTCACGTCTTTGCCATCCAGGATGATCTTTCCTTGAGTAGGGGGCTCAAGCCCTGCCATAAGACGCATAAGCGTAGTTTTACCCGCTAGCGTACGGCCCAAGAGCACATTGAAGGAGCCCGGTTCAAGGGCTAAGTCTATTTCACTGATGTGCGCCACACCGTTAACGATGTGATCAACCTTTTGCAAATGTAAGGACATGCCGATCTCGCAAGCGTCATTGTTATTGGAGATGATCAATTGGGGATGATCATTAGATCGTGCGTGCTGTTGAAAATTGATTAAACGGCGTTGGTTATTAGGTTTTTTGCTTTCGTTTCCGAAAGGCTAGTTGACCGTTTGTGAACTCGCAATGCGTTTTTGGGTAATTGGGATACGCTTTTAGGCGTAGATAAAGATTAAAAAACCGGCTCCATAATGGAGCCGGTTAAGGGCTGTTACGTGAGATTCAGTGCTTATTTGGACACCAATGCTTATTTAGCGTTTTCTGTCTGCTGTTGGTGAATGGGAGCCGCCTTTTTAGCGTTGTGATCAATGAGGGTGTCTTTATTGATAGCAAACGCATCGTAGGCAAAGTCGTCCACCGTCAACATCTCAAGTACCTGGGTTTCGAATTCACGCATAAAGACAGTTTCTTCTTCGCTGATCAGCCCTTTTTCAAAGGCGACTTCAACCCGCGCTTCTGGGTGAAGCGCCGTCTGTGGCAGCTCACCCTTGGCATAGGCCTTGTTAACCGTACGATAGATCGCTTCAGCACGGTCATAGTCGACCAGTAGAGCGTTGTAGCGGGCCAGCGGGTTAGGCTGTTCACCGTCATCGGCATCCCAGGTGTTTTGAAGCAGCTTGGTGCGCAGCGCGCTATGGGTAGAAACACGCTTGGCGATGTCGCGAGCTAAATCATCATGGGGTTTATCCCAACGACGACCGGTAGGCATCACTATCGCATTAAGTACACGGCCTAATGCCCGGTTAGGCAGGTTGTCGAAAATCTCAACAAAGGCCTGTTCGGCGCGGTGTAGCAGAAAGCGGCAGCTGTAGTGGAGCAGAGCGTCTTCACCTTCTACTTTTTCACCTGCCTGCCACTGCTTAAGCACCATGGAGGCTAAGTAAAGGTTTGAGAGCACATCACCCAAACGGGCTGAAAGCATTTCGCGCTTTTTCAGCGCTGAGCCAAGGCTTGCCATGGCGGCGTCGGCACATAGGCCAAATCCGGCGGATAGGCGTGCAATGTCTTGCGCATACGCAGCGGCTGGCCCGTCAAACGGCACGCTTTCCTTACCAAACCCCAGCCCCATGGTGAACGCACGCGCAGCGTTACCGAAAATAAGGCCCGCATGGCTAAAGAAGGCTTTATCAAATGCCTTGATATCATTGGCATCTTTGGCGGCTAGTTCATCCAGCACGTATGGATGGCAGCGAATCGCGCCTTGACCAAAGATCATCAGGTTGCGCGTCATGATGTTGGCGCCTTCCACGGTAATCGCAACCGGGTTGGCACTATAGCCAATACCTAAATAGTTACGTGGGCCGAGGGTAACCGCTTTGCCGCCATGCACATCCATCGCGTCGCTTAACAGCACGCGTTGAAATTCGGTCAGCTGGCTTTTGAGAATAGCCGAGGGAACCGCAGGTTTTTCACCATGATCAATCAGGTTAGCCGTTTGATAAACCGTTGCCTGAGAGATATAGGCCAGAGCGGCCATACGGGCTAACGGCTCTTGAACACCTTCCATTTCGGCCACAGGTACGTTGAACTGGCGGCGAACGCGGGTAAAGCCACCGCTCCAACCCAGTGCATATCGGGCGGTACCGGTGGCGCCGGAGGGCAGAGTGATACAGCGGCCGATGGATAAGCACTCCACCAGCATGCGCCAGCCCTGGCCAATCATATCTTCGCCGCCGATGATGGTATCCAGCGGTACAAAGACATCCACGCCTTTAATCGGGCCATTCATAAACGGGCTGCCGATCGGGTGGTGGCGGCGGCCAATCTCCATACCTTGGGTATCGCGCGGGATTAAGGCAAGGGTAATGCCGCGGTCTTCTTCATCGCCCAGAAGCTTTTCAGGGTCGAATAAACGGAAGGCCAATCCAACTACGGTGGCAATGGGTGCCAGGGTAATCCAGCGTTTTTCGAACGTTAGGCGAAGGCCAAGCACTTCCTTGCCATCGATGACTTCTTTGCATACCACGCCAACGTCAGGAAGCGACGTGGCATCGGAGCCGGCGCGCGGGCCAGTCAGGCCAAAGCAGGGGATTTCACGGCCGTCGGCCAAGCGAGGCAGGTAGTGGTTTTTCTGTTCTTCGGTACCGTACTTGAGCAGCAACTCGCCCGGGCCGAGCGAGTTGGGGACGCCAACGGTAACCATCAGTGTCTCATTGGCGGAGAGCTTCTGCAGCGCCATGGACTGCGCTTTAGCCGAGAAGCCCAGACCACCGTACTCCTTGGGAATAATCATCCCGAAGAAGCCTTCTTTTTTCAGGTAGTCCCATAGCTGCTGAGGCAAGTCAGCACGCTCCTGGGCGATATCCCAGGCGTTACACATACCGGCCGCTTTGGCACACTGGATGTCCAGAAAGGCTTGTTCGTCTTCGCGCAAGCCCTCATCTGTATAGCTGAGTAGCTTGCTCCACTGGGGCTTGCCTGAAAACAGCTCGCCATCCCAGGAGACGCTCCCCGCTTCAAGCGCCGTACGCTCGGTATCCGAAACTTTGGGGGCTACTTTCTTAAAGATATTAAACACACGCGGCGTGAGCCACTGTTTGCGTAGTGCGGGCAGGCCAGCCGCTGCAACGGCAATGGCGCCGATAAGCAGCACCACGCCGATAAACGTGGCATCAACCAGCAGGCCAACCAACCCCAGTATGCCAAGCAGCGTGAGTGCCGCCGAAGCGCCTGCTTCGCGCCGCATGATTATTAGCAGGCCAACCACGGCAAGAATTACAAGTAGTAGGGTGAGCATAGAACGTCTCCATGTATTATTAGGCGCTGTCCGATTATTATCGTTGCTCAGTCTATCGCGTTAACCAGCTGAGTAGGGCATAAGCGTGAGGTGTATTCGAACAGATGTTTGAATATTGGCAGACCAGCGCCGTTCAGCGCAAGCCACACTGCATTAATACAAGTCACATTTATTAATAGTAGCCTAGTAAAAAAATGCCACGGCCGTAAGCCGTGGCGTTTTGTGAAGTAATCCACCTTCTTTAAGCGCTATTTTTTCAGTACTTTTTTCAGTACGTTTTTAAACGCCATTTATACCCGTTTGGCCGGTGTGCCGTTGGCGATATGGTAATCGACCTGGGCGGCTGGCAACGGCTCGCGCCCGAGGATGCGGTCAGCGATCTTTTCGGCGAGCATGATCGTCGGCGCGTTCAGGTTGCCGGTGGGAATTATCGGGAATAGCGAGGCATCGACCACCCGTAGCCCTTCCAAGCCGTGTACCCGGCCTTGGCCATCCGTTACCGAGAGTACGTCCTCGCCCATTCGGCAGCTGCCACAAGGGTGATACGCCGTTTCAGCATGCTGTTTGACGAACTCATCAAGCGCTTCGTCGGTGTGTACCTTACCGCCGGGGGCAACCTCACGGCCTCGATATCGATCGAACGCCGGCTGGGCGATAATCTCGCGGGTTAGGCGAATCGCGTCGCGAAACTCTTGCCAGTCTTTGGCCTTGGACATGTAATTAAACAAAATGCTGGGCGCGGCGTGGGGATCTTTAGAGGTTAGCTTAATGCGCCCGCGGCTTTCAGAGCGCATGGAGCCCACGTGGGCCTGAAATCCATGGGCTTGAACAGCGCTTTTACCGTTATAGCTAATCGCGATGGGTAAAAAGTGGTACTGCAGATTAGGCCACTCTTCTTCATCACGGCTGCGGATAAACGCACACGCTTCAAATTGGTTGCTGGCACCAATCCCCGTTCCTTTGAATAGCCACTCGGCGCCTATCATGGGCTGGTTGTGCCATTTAAGGGCAGGGTAGAGCGAAATGGGCTCTTTACACTCGTATTGTATGTACATCTCCAAATGATCTTGAAGATTTTCACCTACCCCTGGCAGCGCATGAACTACCTCAATACCTAACGACTCGAGCAGCTCGGGATTGCCTACGCCTGAGCGCTGCAGAATTTGCGGTGAGGCAATGGCACCGCCGCACAGCAGTACTTCTCGCCGGGCACGAGCTGTCTGTGCTTTCCCTTTGCGCTCATAGCGCACGCCCACCGCGCGTTTACCGTCAAACGTAATCACATCGGTAACGGCATGGGTTTTAATGGTCAGGTTGGTGCGCTGTTTGGCGATATCCAGATAGCCCCTTGCCGTGGAGGCGCGCCGCCCCTTGGGCGTAACGAATCGATCCATAGGGCCAAAGCCCTCCTGCTGGTAGCCGTTTACGTCCTGTGTCTCGGGGTAGCCTGCCTGTTTGCCTGCTTCAATAAAGATGCGATAAAGCGGATTGTTATCGTCTTTGGGTGTGGTAACGCTGACCGGGCCGTCGCCACCGTGGTAATCGTTCGGGCCAATGTCACGGGTTTCCGATTTTTTAAAGTAGGGTAGACAGCTTAAGTAGTTCCAATCTTCCAGGCCGGGCTGCTTGGCCCAGCTATCGTAATCCAGCGCGTTGCCGCGGATGTAGCACATGCCGTTGATCAGTGAAGATCCGCCCAACCCTTTGCCACGGCCACACTCCATCCGGCGGCCATCCATATAGGGCTCCGGGTCGGTTTCAAACGCCCAGTTATAGCGCTTGCCCTGGAGTGGGAAGGCAAGTGCTGCGGGCATCTGGGTACGAAAATCGAGCCGATAGTCCGGGCCACCGGCTTCCAATAGCAGAACGCTGACATCGCTATCTTCGGTTAGGCGTGTGGCCAGTACGTTCCCCGCTGAGCCAGCGCCGATAATGATGTAGTCGAATTCATGCGGTTGCGACATGATTTTACCTTGATAGAAAGTCGGATAATCTGCGTGCCTGCTGCTTCGCTTTAAAACACCGACTCAAAGGGGCCCATCTCGATTTGTACCGACTTGGTCTGGGTATAGTGGTTAAGCGTCTCGATACCGTTTTCACGACCAATACCCGACTCTTTATAACCGCCCACCGGCATTTCAGAAGGCGACTCACCCCAGGTATTGATCCAGCAAATACCCGCTTCCAGCTGATGAATAACGCGGTGGGCGCGGTTTAAACTTTCGCTAAATACGCCCGCCGCCAGGCCATATTGAGTATCGTTGGCGCGGCGGATCACTTCGGCCTCGTCATCAAAGGCCAGCACCGACATGACTGGCCCGAAGATTTCTTCTTTCACAATGCGCATATCGTCAGTGCAATCGGTAAATACCGTAGGGGCCGCCCAGGCGCCGTTAGCCCAGTGGCCATTCGTCCAATCATCACCCCCGACCAGTACGCGCGCGCCTTGCTGTTTGCCCAGCGCAATGTAGGAAAGCACCTTCTCCTGATGCTCAAAACTGACCAGCGGGCCGAAGTTCACACTGGGATCCATCGGGTCGCCCGCTTTGATGCGCTTGACGCGCTCTGTCAGCTTGGTTTCAAACGCATCTTTAACACTGCGCTCGATAAATACACGTGTACCGTTGGTGCAAATTTGGCCGCTGGAGTAGAAATTGGCCATCATGGCTGCATCGGCGGCGCGATCAAGATCGGCATCGGCAAAGACGATCAGCGGTGATTTGCCGCCCAGCTCCATCGTCACGTCTTTAAGCGTTGAGCTTGCCGCTGTGGCCATCACTTTCTTGCCGGTACCTGCTTCGCCGGTAAACGACACTTTGGCAATGCCTGGATGCTCTGTCAGCCTCGCGCCCACACAGCCATCGCCTTGCACTACGTTGAACACGCCATCGGGCAGGCCTGCTTCGGTAAAAATTTCGGCGAGTTTGATCGCGCTCAGCGGTGTGACTTCGCTGGGTTTAAACACCACCGCATTACCCGCTGCCAGCGCAGGTGCGGCTTTCCAGCAGGCGATTTGAATGGGGTAATTCCAGGCGCCGATAGCGCCAATAACGCCCAGCGGCTCTCGGCGGGTATACACAAAGGAGCTTTCCCGCAGCGGGATTTGGCTACCTTCGATGGCGGGTGCTAGCCCTGCGTAATACTCCAACGCATCAGCGCCGGTCACGATATCAACGCTGGACGTTTCACTAATCGGCTTGCCGGTATTGCGGGTTTCAAGCTCCGCCAGTTCATCATTGCGCTCGCGGAGTAGGGCAACGGCCTTTAACAAAATACGCGAGCGCTGCATGCCGGTCATGGCGGCCCATTCACGTTGGCCGTTTTGCGCGGCTTTTACTGCCGCGTCAACATCCTGTTGGCTCGCTTGGCCAATCGTTGCCAGCAGGCTGCCGTCATAAGGGTTGGTAACGGTAAAGGTATTGCCGGAGGTGGCGGCGAGCGGGCGACCATTAATATACAGAGGCTGTACATCTTGAGCGGCCATGTTGGTCTCCTTTAAAAGCTTAGTGAGCGGATGCAAACTGCTGGCATCCGTGATGCGCTAGCAGTTGATCAAGGTAGTGGTAGGCAAGGTGGCGAGCTTCGTCGGTATCCAGGCCTTCGGGCGTTAAAGCACCGCGCAGCCATAAGCCATCAATCATCGCGGCTAGCCCGCGGGCGGCCTTTCGGGCTTCGGCATGAGGTAACACTCGGCGAAACTGATGGCATAAATTGGCGTACAGGCGCCGATCATTGACGTGCTGCAGGCGTTGAAGCATGGGCTTATGCATGCTGCTGGCCCAGAAGGCGAGCCATGTTTTGGCGGCAGGCCCGGTCACCTGAGTACGGTCGAAGTTGCCTTCAATAATGGCGCCAATGTGCGCCCTGGGCGAGTCATCATTCAACGCCATACGGCGCATTGACACGGCGTCAGACAGGTCGGTCAATATCTGACGCATGGTGGCTTCCAGCAGACCATCCTTACCGCCAAAATAATGGCTGATAATCCCCGCAGAAACGCCCGCGTGGCGTGCAATCCGCATAATGGTCGCTTCTGCTAATCCCACCTCGTCGATGGCCGCCATGGTGGCATGAATTAACTGCTGGCGGCGTATCGGTTCCATTCCCACCTTGGGCACAGCGATCTCCTAATGACGTTGAATGCCCACCTTGCAACCTAGGATTAGGCATGATTACCTGTCTATCTTAGCTTTTTTTATTGATCGTTCAATCAATAAAAATACACATGCTACATGGAACTGGCGTTTAAAGAAAAAACCTGCACATTTAAGCAATATGTCCATTTAAACAAGTAGAAGGGGAGTGGTAATGAAACACGTCTATTTTTGCGGTTTAAGCGCGCTACTAATGGGAACTGCCGTACCGGCGATGGCTCAGGCGGATGATTGCTCACGCGTACGTTTTGCAGAAGTTGGCTGGACCGATATTACCGCAACCACTGCTTTGGCAAGTGAAGTGTTAGAGGCGCTGGGCTATGAGCCCAGAGTCGATACGGTGTCCGTCCCGATTGCATATGCGGGCATGCGCAATAATGATTTTGATGTCTTTCTAGGTAATTGGATGCCCTCTATGGCGTCCATCAGTGACCCGTATATTGAAAGTGGCGATGTTGAACGTCTGGTTGCCAATCTTAAAGGCGCTAAATACACGCTGGCCGTTCCGCAGTACGTGTACGATGCAGGGGTAACCTCGGTGAATGATTTAGCGGCCCACGCTGATCAATTTAAACATCGCGTACATGGCATTGAGGCTGGTAACGATGGCAACGAGCTTATTCAGCAGATGATTGATGATAACGCTTACGAGCTGGGCGATTGGCAGGTCGTGGATTCCAGTGAAGCGGGCATGCTTTCTGAGCTTACTACGCGGGTTCCCAATCAAGAGTGGATGGTCTTCTTGGGGTGGGAGCCGCATCCCATGAATACCAATTTTGATATGGCCTACTTATCCGATGCAGATGACTACTTTGGGCCTGACCTGGGGGGCGCCACGGTGCACACCAATACACGCGCCGGGTTTGTCGAAGCGTGCCCGAACGTAGGTACGCTACTTGGCAATATGACCTTTACGCTGGAAATGGAAAATCAGTTAATGAGTTCGATTATGGATGATGGCGTTGATCCTCGCGCTGCCGCCAATCGCTATTTAAAAGAAAATCACGATTTATTGGAGGCGTGGCTTGAAGGCGTGACGACTCTGGAGGGTGAGCCAGCTCTGCCAGCGGTTCAGGCTGCGCTATAAGCAGGTTATCAGCCAATTCAAAGGCAAGCCTGTTTGCGGCTTGCCTTTTGCATCGAGAATAGGCATAATCTGCACCCGCTGATGTCGGAAAGGCTACGTAGCTCAGCTGGTTAGAGCACATCACTCATAATGATGGGGTCCCCTGTTCAAATCAGGGCGTAGCCACCAAAATCAGCGCCGCAGTACACGTTTAGTTCATGTGTATTGCCATGGTGGCCCCTTAGGTCCTCCCGCAACGCTAAACTGCGAACCCCGCCAGGCCCGGAAGGGAGCAACGGTAGTGGTGGCTGCGTGTGCCGGGATGTGGCTTTTGGGGCCGCCTCCATTTCTGCTATACCCCTCCCAGATTGTCGTAAACTTGCCTTAACCTCCATTTGCTCAGTATCAATCGCGCGCATGCATTCTGCTAGAACGTCCCTGGATAGGCGCCGCCGTCGAGTAAAATATTCTGCCCGGTCAGATAGCCCGCGTGTTCGCTGCACATAAACGCACAGAAGGCGCCGAACTCTTCAGCTGTGCCGAACCGTCGGGCAGGCACTCCTTGAGCACGCTGCTCGCGTACCTGCTCAATGTCTTGCTGGGTTTTCTCGGCGACGTTTTTGAAGTTGCCGCGTAGCCGATCGGTGTCAAAAGAGCCGGGTAGCAAGTTGTTGATCGTGACATTGCAGGAGGCAAGTTGTGGCTGGCGCGCGAGCCCGGCGACGAAGCCGGTCAGCCCGCTGCGTGCACCGTTGGAAAGCCCGAGGATGTCAATGGGGGCTTTCACAGCACCTGACGTGATATTGACCACGCGTCCAAAGCCGTTGGCGGCCATGCGGTCCACCGTCGCCTTGATTAGCGCTATCGGCGTGATCATGTTGGCGTCCACGGCCTGTATCCAATCTTCACGATCCCAGTCGCGGAAATCACCGGGTGGTGGCCCGCCGTTGTTATTGATCAGAATATCGACCTGCGGGCAGGCAGCAAGCAGTGCCTCGCGCACTTCTTCATGCCCAATATCGCCGGGTACCGGGCGAACTTCAATTTCAGGGTTCAGTGCCCGTAATGCTTCGGCGGTTTTCTCGAGCACCTCGGCGTTACGCGAGTTGATGGCTAGGTTGACACCTTCTTTGGCGAGCGCTTCAGCGCAGCCCCGGCCTAGCCCTTTGCTTGCTGCACAAATCACTGCCCAGCGCCCCGTGATTCCCAAATCCATACTGTGCGCTCCTTCTTATTCAATTTCCGGCTTTAGCGTAATGAAAATAGTCACCATTTATTGATAATAGTATGCCTGTAACGAATTTGGCGCTTTATGGGGCAGGGAATAAAACTGAACTGGCTAGATTATTAGCCATGGACACAGTATAAAAAAAGCACCGGAGCAGGCACATCCAAACTAAACAAACGGCTATGAAGCGGCATCTTTCTCAATATGCAGGTAAAGAGGATCAAATTCGCCTGCCTGCTGTATTTTGTTCCAGTCAGGTATGGTCATGCGACTTTTGTCAGTCTGGATCAAGCCATCTGAGCGCAGCGCTTGAAAGACTCGGTTCACGTGAACCGGTGTCATTCCTGTCGCGTCTGCTATTTCTGCCTGGGTAACGGGCATGTGAAACGTGTTGTTCTCAACTAAACCTACCGCCTTTAGGCGCAGCATGAGTTCACAGATAATATGCGCGATGCGCGAATAAGCTTCACGCTGGCCTATATTTAGAAGCCATTCACGAAAGATTGAGGCGTATATAAGAGTTTCACGCCAGAAAACACCCGCAAGACGAGGGTGACGTTCGAACAGTTGGTTCAAATCCTTGTGCTGGATGAAGCCGAGTTTGCAAGGGCTGATAGAGGCAATATTAATATCTAGGACCCTCAGGTGAAGGCTTTGCAGGTCAGGGATATCGCCAGGCACATGCAGGGCCATTATTTGACGCTTGCCTTCGATAGACACTTTATAGACACAGGTAAAACCTTCAACAATGAAGCAGCACTGAGCCGGTTGATCTCCCACTCTTACAATGTCGTGATTAGTTTTAATGTTTTTGATTTGAACCGGTAAGTCTGTAAGCGCCTGCTTTTCCTCGTCAGTGAGAACGAAAATGCTGTCTAACTTACGGATCATTATTTGATTGGGGGAATCGGGCGCGGTAGTCATGTTGGACTCCATGGTTTGCAGAAATGAAGCCACATGCAACATTTACCTGCTTATTTGCTAATAATGTGAATCTAG
>NZ_JBQSWC010000040.1:0-46040 GCF_052376775.1 Halomonas sp. AOP43-A1-21
CTAGCCTTGAGCATGCTGCACATGAGGGTAAATAGCCAGAGGTTATAGGGTGTGCAGCCCAATCATCGCACTGCGTGTTATGCAGTTAATCTAATGTCCTGTTTGGCAAAGCAGTGTATTCAAATTTTAAGGCGAGATAACGCTTATATACCGTGCAGCCAAAGGAAGCAGGCAGCTTTGGCATCCATTACTGGCTATGTGTACAGGGAATGAGATCTTCTCATGTTATGCAGGACGAAAACAGAATCGTAATTTAAGAAAGCGGCTCAAGACTAAAGCATTAAGGCTAAACGTTGGCCGTGGGAATCCTCATCAATGCAGCCAATTTACTCTGTCGGCCATGCAGTAAATCTGCCAGCGTGTAATTATCCAAAACCCCCAAGAAAGCTTCAAGCGCATCATTAAGAATCGGCTTTAGGCGACAAGAAGGGGTAATGACGCAAGCATTGTTGTCTCTAAAACACTCGACGAGCGCCATTTCCTGCTCGGTGTCTCGTATCAACGCGCCTAATCGAATAAGCTCGGGCGCGCGATTGAGCCAAAGTCCGCCATGTTTGCCGCGAATTGCTTTAAGGTATTCTTTTTGATGTAATTCCTGGACGATTTTCATCAAGTGATTGCGCGAGATCGAGAACGTCTCGGCAATTTCCGTAATGGTTGTCCGCTGTTCACCCTTGGTTGCCAGGTAAAGCAGCACGCGAATCGAATAATCCGTAAAGCGAGTTAAATGCATAGCAGACCGAGGGTGGATTAAACGCTGCATTGTACGGCGTTTTTCGGGCGTGGGGAACGTCCTTCCTAAGCGGGATCACCAAGGAACAGCCTGGATGCCGCTATGTATGCTTATTCGTCTGGGGTCGATGTTTTTTTAACCTATGACAGATAAATCGTTAGCAAGGGGGTATAGCATGAACAAACGATATACACAGTGTTCGTACATATTAGCCGCACGGAAAAGCTGTCTCAGGGAGGTCGTATGAGCTATGACATAGCCCTTAAGCGGGTTTATTCAGCGTTTGAAGAGCATGATGGCGCACGTATATTGGTCGACCGCCTATGGCCACGTGGTAAAGAACGTGCCTCCTTAGCATTAACCGACTGGTATCGGGATGCGGCGCCTTCCTCGGCCCTGAGGCGTGATTATCATCAGCAAAAAATTAGCGAGGCCTCCTTTCAAACCCGTTACCGGCTGGAGCTAAAAGAGTCTTCTGACGCGCTACTGCCCCTAATGCGCTACGCCCGGCAAAGAAAGCTTACGCTTTTGACCGCCTCACGCCAGCTTGAGCAGTCGCATTTGCCGATTTTGCGTGAAGCGCTTTTGGGTGCCTTAGAAGAAGAGGACAGCGGTGATCGCGAGCTAGCGTCTTCACCTTGTATGTTAAGCCAGCAGACCGAGATCTAATTATTTGAGCTATTTATGACATTAAAGCGCGGAGTATTCCGCGTGTTTTTACTGGTAGTGTTGACGCTTGGCTTGTTGCTGGTAGGCCCCGCGTGGATGCTTGCCAGCGGCATGATTGTGACGGATGCGCATTGGTCAACGCTTGACCGCTCTTCGTCCGGGTTGGCACCGCATCCCGACGCGTCAGCCGATGCAGTGATCCAGGTCTATGCTGCCCATACTTATAATTGGCGTGGCGCTTTTGGCGTGCATCCATGGATTGCAATGAAGAAGCCGGGGGCATCGCACTATTATATTTATCAAGTGATGAGTTGGCGCCGACCTACGGTTGTCGCCGCGGAGGATATGCCGGATCGTGCTTGGTATGGCAATACGCCTTCGCTTTTGGCCGATTACCGTGGGGAGGATGCGGCGGTGCTTATTCCGGCTATTGAGGACGCGATCGCCCGCTACCCCAGCGCTGAACAGTATCGAATATGGCCAGGCCCTAATAGCAATACGTTTGTTGCGTGGGTCGCTCGCGAAGTCGAGGGGTTTGATGTCACGCTGCCTGTGACGGCCGTCGGTAAGGATTACTTGTTTGATTCATTGATTGCCCCGGTGCCAAGCGGTACCGGCTATCAGCTTTCACTGGGCGGTGTGGCGGGGCTACTGGTGGCGCTTGAGGAAGGTATTGAAGTTAATCTGCTGGGGCTCTCTGTAGGAATTGACGTTAAGCATCCTGCGCTTAAATTACCCGGCGTGGGTCGTTTAGGAATGCCTGCCAATGTTTTAGGTAATGGCCCTTTCGTAACAGAGTAAATAACTAAGAAGGGCAATATAGCTTTAATTTAAAATAAGCTTTTTTATTAATGTATTGTTTGAGTGCAAGCTTTATGAAATTACACTTTTGTTGTGCGCTTTGAATGTTTGGTAATTAAGCGCCGCAATGAAAAAATCTTTCTTCTGACTGGTATTCTCGTGGTGGTTTTGGAAATATATTCCTATTCAGAGCTTTCAGGAGAAATAAATTGCTTATTGATCGATTTGATTTGAAAATTATTGAACAGCTTCAGCGTAATGATAACCTTTCTATTGCCCAGCTTGCAGAAGGCATAGGGCTTTCGGTAACCCCTTGCTGGCGTCGAATCCAGCGCCTTGAGAAAGAGGGTGTGATCGAAAAAAGAATCGCCGTCCTAAACCCTGAAAAGCTTAATCTTGGCTTGACCGTGTTTGTCATGATTAAAACTGATAAACACAATCAAACCTGGCTGGATGCTTTTAAAGAAGCCGTTCAGTCCTTCCCCGAAGTGATGGAAGTTAATCGACTAGCGGGAGAGTACGATTATTTGCTTAAGGTCATTACGCGCGATAACCAATCGTTTGATGCCTTTTATAAAAGGCTTATCGCTAAAATAGAGCTCAGTAATGTCACATCATGCTTCTCAATGGAACAGGTCAAAAAAACTACCGAGCTGCCACTCGGCGACGTCATCTGAATGGATTGAATATATTCGTGATGACGTGATTGGCGAGGGAGAGGTTATTCCTGGGCCATTTGGGCCTCGGCCTCTTCTATACGCTGACTACACGGCATCGGGCCGGGCGCTGGGGTTGGTTGAAGAAGCCATGCGACATCAGGTGTTACCGTTTTACGCTAATACCCACACCGAAACCTCCTATACCGGTAAAACCACCACTCAACTTCGTGAAGCGGCCCGCCAGGCAGTAATGAGTTCTGTAGGCGCTGATGCCGATTACGCCGTTATCTTTGCCGGCGCAGGGGCAACGGCTGCGATTAATCGCTGTAGCCATATTCTTGGTCTTCAAACCCCGTCTGAATCCTTGTCGCTTTCCAGGCCCGTTGTCTTTCTCGGACCCTTTGAACATCACTCTAATGACCTTGTGTGGCGTGAGTGCGATGTAGACCTGGTGCGTATTCCGTTAAACGAGAGCGGCACCCCTTGCCTTGAGACGTTGGCGCTAGGTCTTGAAGAGTACGCTGACCGCAAGACAAAGGTGGTGGCGTTTTCCGCAGCTTCTAATGTCACCGGTATTAAAACAGACGTTGCCGCACTGGCTCGCTTGGTTCACCGGCATGAAGGCATTGTATTGCTCGATTATGCCGCCAGTGGCCCTTATGTGAGCATCGACGTAGCGGGCACGGGTGAGGGCGATCATATTGATGGGATTTTCTTGTCGCCGCATAAATTTGTGGGTGGCCCGGGGAGCTCCGGCATTCTGGTTATCCGCAAAGCGCTATGCCGTAATCCCATACCCTCCGTGGCGGGCGGCGGCACAGTGTCTTATGTGACGGCTCAGCACCATCGCTATGTAACCAACGTTCAGCGGCGCGAAGAAGCCGGGACACCAGGCATCCTGGGCGATATTCGCGCGGGCTTTGCGTTTCGTATTAAAGACCTGGTCGGCGCTGCCAATATTGAGGCGCGCGAAAGTGAGCTGGTCGAGATGGCAATGAAACGTTGGCAAGCTGTCAGCAATATTCATCTATTGGGCTCTTTGACTGCTTCTCGACTGGCGATCTTTTCATTCAATATAAGCGCGGGTGGGCGTGACATTCACCATAACCTGATTGTTGCCATGCTTAATGACCTGTTTGGTATTCAGGCGAGGGGTGGCTGTTCCTGTGCCGGTCCTTATGGTCATGAGCTGCTATCAATAGATGAAAAAACGGCAGTTGAACATGAAGATTTAGTCCGAAAAGGCAGAAGCTTATATCGCCCAGGTTGGGTAAGGCTCGGTTTTAATTTCTTTTTTAGCAATGAGACCGCTAACTATGTAATATCGGCAGTCGAATTTATAGCCCGCTATGCACCTGTACTGATGAAGCTGTATTCCGTGGATGAAACCAGTGGCGTTTGGCTTGCTCGCCATCAAAGCGCCACCCAAGCGCCAACGAATCTCTTGGATGCGCTTCTGCCGCAATATGCTCGCCAAGCGCCGACCATAATGGCAGAAAAAGACGATTGCTTTGCTCAGGCTCAGCAGCTCGTTGAGCAGGCCACAGCGCTGCCGTTAGAGGTGAATGCGCCGTTTACAGATGTACCCGTTCGTTGGTTCTGGTGGCCTCATGAAGCGGAGCAGGCTATTCAGGCACAAATCGAGATGACGCAATGACCATGACCCCTTCACTGGCGGGCGCTGGCTTAGAAGCGCTTAATGCCCGCGTTCAATACGACTTGGCATGTTTGAATATTCCACCCGCTAACTGGGTACCTCCCCAGGTGATGGAAGACGGGCAGCCTGTGCATGATGTGGTGGTTATTGGCGGCGGGCAGTGCGGCATGGTGGCAGCCTTTGCGCTGCTATCCGGTGGCATTAGCAATATCCGTATTTTCGACCGTAATCCGGCTGGTCTAGAAGGCCCTTGGCTGAACTACGCGCGTATGGAAACCTTGCGCTCTCCCAAAACCTTGCCTGGCCCCAGTTATGGGTTTGCATCGCTCACGTTCAGGGCTTGGTATGAAGCGCAGTTCGGTAACCCGGCATGGGAAGCGCTTGATAAAATTCCGCGCCCCACCTGGATGGCCTATTTAAGCTGGTACCGCGACGTATTAAAGCTCCCCGTTGAGAATGACGTAAAGGTCGAGCACGTTACGCCCGAAGGTGATTTGTTAAGGCTTGAGCTTTCAGGCGCCGGTGCGCCCAGCAACACCGTGCTTACCCGAAAACTAGTAATGGCGACTGGCCGTGAAGGCACTGGCGCACCTAAAATTCCAGCATTCGTTAATAACCTGCCCGGCAACGCCTGGTCGCACTCGGCGGATGAGATCGACTTTGCACGTTTAAAAGACAAGCGGGTAGTGGTGATTGGGGTAGGGGCTTCTGCGGTTGATAATGCCGCCGAGGCATTGGAGCATGGTGCTCAGGAAGTACGCTTTTTAATTCGTCGCCCGCAGATGCCCACTATCAATAAAATGATGGGCATCGGGTCCTTTGGCTTTACCCATGGCTACGCCACATTGCCCGATGAGTGGCGCTGGCAAATTATGCACTACTCGTTTGCCACCCAAACGCCGCCACCCCGCGGCTCCACCTTACGCGTTAGCCGTCATAACAATGCTTATTTCCACTTTGACTGTGGTGTAAAAACCATGCAAATGGAGGGCGATGAGATTGTTATTGAAACCCAGCAGGGTACTGTGCGTTGTGATTATTTGATCCTGGGCACCGGTTTTGAAATCGACCCCCTGGCGCGCACAGAGCTTGCCGGCTACGCCGACCGTATTCTGCTATGGCGCGATTGCTACCAGCCGCCCGCCGAGCTTAAGAACGACGAGTTAGGTAACTTTCCTTACGTACAGCGTGACTTTGCGTTCCAGGAGCGTGAGCCGGGAGCCGCACCCTGGTTGCGTAATATTCACTGCTTTAACTATGGCGCGACCGTGAGCCTGGGCAAGGTCAGTGGCGATATTCCAGGGATCAGTGAGGGCGCAAGCTGGCTAGCAGGTGCAATTGCCGCCAATCTTTACCGGGAAGATGTCGAACGTCACTGGCAGCGGCTTGAGCAGTACGATTCGCCAGAATTATTAGGCGATGAGTGGCAAGCGACGCCTTTACCTGATGCGACTGCTAACGCCTAAGTGGCGTATTAATAAGTAGCGTATTAAAAAGCAAGGAATCACCATGACTCATGTATTAGAACAAGCGGCTAATGTGCCCTCTACTGGCCCGTTGGCAGATGCGCTGGCTGTGCGCCACAAGCTGATGGATCTCACCCAGGCTTCCTACGAAGCGGCTTTATTGCCGAGTGATGCAGGCCAAGTGCCTGCCGACATCAGAGCGGCTCTGTCATGTCGGATGGCGCGTATTTGCCAGCAGGCGGGTTTGACCCAGCACTATGCTAATTTACTCGCGGGCTATGGCAGCGATGCTGATCCTTACCAGCTTGCCGAGCCTGGTAACCAGCCTCCCGCAAACGAAATACGCCTTTGTGCCATGGTGACTTACGTTGATTTAGTCACCCAGCGCCCCCGCGATGCCACGAAGGAAGATATTCAAGCGCTCAAAGAGGCGGGTATTGAAGAAAGCGATATCGTTCGGCTGGCAGGCCTAGTGGCATTTGTTAACTATCAGCTGCGCGTTGCGGCGGTACTAAGCGTGATGGGAAAAGATAAAGTGGGAGAAGTTAAATGAGCCGCGTTATTCATAAATTTACGTCTCGAATCCCCACCTGGCGCCCCTATATCACGCCTATCGACTTAGATAGCGCCACGCCTGCCCAGCATGAAGCGCTGAAAGAAACGCCTTCCAATACTAAAGTCTCTGATTATGTGCTGGTGCTGGCGCACGATCCTGAGTCGTTGCGGATTCGTACCTCGTTGTTTAACGGCATTATGTACGATAAAGGCGGGCTGTCGCGGGATGAGCGTGAGTTAGGCGCGGTGGCTGCCTCCGTGGTCAATCGCTGCATTTACTGCGCGGCCGTTCATGCCCATCGTTATAACAATATCGTGGGCGATGAAAAGGTCATGCAGGATATCTTCTTGTGCGGTAAAGAGGCGGATCTGGAACCTCGCATCAGGGCTATTTTAAAGTTCGCGATGCGCCTGTCCGAGTGCCCACCTAACGTAACCGATAGTGATATTCAAAGCTTGCGCGATGTGGGTCTTGACGATCAGGAAATTGTTGATTTAACACTTTCAACCACGCTGTTTGGCTGGGCAAACCGGTTAATGCACACCCTTGGCGAACCTGTTTCTAACCTCTGATTTTTAAGCCCTGACACTGAAAATTAAAAAAACGTTGGCACACTCTAAGGACTTCCCATGATTAAACATACGTTCCCCCGTCTGGCATTGGTAAGCGCTGTATCCTTGTTGATGGCATCCCCGGCACTGGCAGAAACCCTGCGTCTGGGTACCGTAGTGAGTGCGCCACACCCCTGGATTGACGCTGCAGAAGCCTTTAAGGCAGAGGTTGAAGAAGCGACGGATAATCGTATTACGGTGCAAATTTTCCCGGGCGGTCAGTTAGGCAATGACCAGACCATGGTGGATGAGATTCGCATTGGCACCACGGATATGATCATTGGTGGGGTGATGAATGTGGCTCCCTATGTTCCGGATTTCGAAATTTTCAGCCTTAACTATCTGTTCCAGGACATGGATGAGTTCCGTGCGGCAACCGCTCCTGAGTCGGCGGTTTATAGTTATTTTGATCAGGCTATGACCGATGCTGGCGTTGGGCTAAATCTTTTGAGTTTGACCGGCGGCGGAACGCGTAACCTGAGTACCAATACCGGTCCGGTCGTAGAGCCGTCTGATTTGGAAGGCGTAAAAATGCGCGTTACAGGTTCGCGCCTGGATGCTGAAACATGGCAACTGGCGGGTGCATTAACTACGTCGCTTCCCTGGACAGAAATTTATACCGGCTTGCAGACCGGTGTTGTTGGTGCGTTCGAGAGCACTATTAGCGGCTATCTTTCAAGCCGTTTATACGAAGTAGCACCGTTTCATGCCAAAACGGAACACCAGATCATGATGAGCCACATCTCGATCAGCGAAAACCGCTTCAATCGGTTCTCTGAAGAAGATCAGACCATTATTCAGCAAGCGGCTCAGCATGCCGGTGAATATGGCACTGAGAAGGGGGTTGAGTACGATGCCGAGTTTATCAAGCAGTTTGAAGACCTCGGGGTTACCGTGACGGAGGTTGATAAACAGGCGTTTATCGATCAAGTGGTGCCTTTGCACGATGAGTTTGCTGAAGAGCGCGGTTTAACTGACCTGCTCGAGACTATCCGCAGCCTATAAAGACCTTGACCAGCATGCCGCTTTCTTTGCACCACAGCGTGGGGCGGAGAAGCGGCGCGTGCCAATAAAAGGACAGACGAATGCGGAAAATCAATGATGTAGTGGAAAAGCTCTTGCTGTGTTTAGCGGGGTCTTTGTTTGCCGCTTTTATCTTGACCGTTCTCTATCAAGTAGTTGCGCGAAATTACTTAAAAATCTCTGTCTCCTGGACAGATGAAGTGGCAATGGCTTGTTTTATTTGGGCGGTATTTATTGGCGCGGCGGTTGCAGTGCGTAAGCGCAAGCACTATGTGATCGATATTTTCCCCCCACAGTTTGTCATTACCCAGCGTGTGCTGCGCCTATTTGGCAGCCTAGCCTGCCTGCCGCTGATTTATGTGCTGGTGGTGCATGGCAATATTCTGGTGGATATGGGGTGGAATCGTCGTTCGGTAGCGCTGGGAACGCCGATGGCCTATGTATTTGCTGCCTTGCCTGTTGCCGGCCTCGCTATGCTTTTATTTTCCATTGAAGTTATTTACGACGATATGGTGGCGCTTTGCAATGGCGGCAAGGTCAAGCGAATGAATGAGGTGGAAGGCTCATGAGCCCACTAATTATACTAATCGGCAGCTTTTTACTGCTGATCGCACTGAGTGTGCCGATTGCCTTTGCTATTGGCTTGGCGTCTATTTTTACTATTTTGGAAATGGGGCTGTCGCTGACGTCGGTTGCCAACCAGATGTTTGCCAGCATTAATTCGTTTCCGCTTTTAGCCGTCCCGTTTTTTCTATTACTGGGACGCCTGATGAATGATGGCGGGATCACGGATCGCCTGCTCAAATTTGCTGATAGTTCAGTCGGGCATGTGCGCGGTGGGCTTGGGCATATTAACGTCATGGTCTCCATGATGTTTGCCAGTCTCTCCGGCTCGGCCGCGGCCGATACGGCAAGCGTTGGCGCCGTGTTGATTCCGGCGATGAAAAAGTCGGGCTATCCGGCTCCCTTTGCCGTTGCTTTAACCGCTGCCTCATCGGTATTAGGCGGTATTATTCCGCCTTCGATTCTGATGGTTATTTACGGTGCGTTTGGCAACGTATCGGTCGGTGCGCTTTTTCTAGGCGGCGTCCTTCCAGGGGTTCTGGTAGGGCTTATGCAAATGGGCTACGTCTACTACATCGCCAAGCGGGAAAATATTAAAGCGACAGGCAAGTTTTCCTTTAAGCAAATGGGGCGCACTGCGATTGTCGCGGCTCCGCCGATGGCCTTGCCTCTCGTGGTGCTTGGCGGTATTACCACCGGTGTTTTTACCGCGACAGAAGCCGCATCGGTAGCGGTATTAGTCGGCTTGATTCTAGCGGTTGTGTTTTATCGCGCGATTCGTTTTAAGCAATTGCCGTCTATTCTGGCAGAGTCAGCAATCTCTTTTTCGCTGCCTATGTTTGCGGTTGCCTCGGCGGGCATTATGGGCTGGTTAATTTCTTATCTGGGGATTGCCCAGGATGTCGCCAACTTCATTTTATCGGTGACTGACCACCGTGTTGGCATCATGCTGATGGTGATGTTCTTTATGCTAGTGATCGGGACGGTATTAAGCCCCGTGACGGCCGTTATTATTTTCTTGCCGATTATTCAGGGTATTTGTATCGCTGCGGATATTAATCAAATCCACATGGCATTAGTGGTTATCTTGTCATTAACTCTGGGCCTGATAACGCCGCCCTATGGCATTTGCTTGTTAATCGCCACCCAAATTGGTGAAGTTTCCATGCCGCGTGCTTTTATGGCAGTGCTACCTTTGGTTGGATTAATCATGGCGGTCATCTTGGCACTTATTCTTCTGCCCAGCGTATTTTTGTTCCTGCCTCAAATGATGTTCCCTAAAGCGTTTTAAGCGTATTAGTTAGGCCCCATGTCTGGAAAAAACGGCATGGGGCTTTTTTTGTGCCTCTAAAAGCCGTTTTTATCAACCAAAGCCTTTCCTATGTTTGCAGATACTTTTTTTATATTCTAGTATTTACAGATAGATCAAAGGGAGCTGTTATGCAAACAGCCAATAATATTGCTCAGAACAAAGCTGCCGCGGCTGCCGGTTTAAAAGCCGCCGTTCGCATTTTGGATAAATGGCGGGCGAGTGGAGAGCAGGGCGAAGCCATACTGCGGGTATCTCACAGTACTTATGCTCGAGCGAGGCGGGGCGATATTGACGAGATAAAGCTTGATAGCGACCAGCTGACACGGATCAGTTATCTGCTTAATATTCACGCGGCACTGCGTATGCTGTTTGAAAACCCGGATAACCTCTACGGGTTCGTCAAAATGACAAACCATAATCCCTATTTTAACGGGCGTACGCCGTTGGATGTGATGAGTAGCGGTGACTTTGCCGCGCTCTATGAAACGTTCAAGCGCATTGATAGCCTGCGAGGCGCGCAATGGTAGCGCTTGAAACACTGCCCGAGCTGCCCGCTCAGCCCGTTATTGGCTATCGGTTGATTAACAGTAAGTTTCCGCCGATAGACCTATTTGATGATGTCGCCGACGAAGATGAGTTTGCGGCGCTGCATGCGCTTCAGGCATTAACCAACCCGCGTCTGCAAAATCAAGTAGGTAATCTGGCCCTGTTGCCCGTTAAGGAGATACCGTTTGGTATTCGCGGATGCTCATACGCCGTGGCACCGTTTACCCACGTAAACCCCAGCGGGTCACGGTTTAGTGATGGCGGGTTTGGGGTGTTGTACGTGGCCGATAATTTGGCAACTGCAATTGCGGAAGTGAAATATCATCAACAAATTTACTGGGCGAAGGTTGCAGGCCTGCACTTTGAGCGCTTCGTTTTTCGTGGCTTGAAGTGCGCATTTAATGAGCGAGGCTGTCGGGACGCAACAGTGCTTAAACGCTCCAACCCGATTTACGCCCCTAGTGACTACCGTACTTCAAGAGTACTTGGCTGGTCAGTGCGTGAGGCTCAGGCAGGCGGGCTTCGTTATCACTCGGTACGTGAACCTGAAGCCACGTGCTGGGCGCTCATGACACCTCGACAGGTAAGCGATGTCGTTCAGACGACCCATCTGGAAATGATTTGGAACGGTAGTGTTGCGCAGGTTAACCAACTAAGCGCCTATCAGATCGACGCATAGCCGCTAGCGTTTAGCATGCTGGTCGATAAAACCCTGCATAATCGTTAACGTTTCATCACTGACATGATGCTCCATGCCTTCGGCATCTATCCGCGCGGTAGTGTCATTGACACCTAGGGCGCGCAAAAAATGCAGGACAATATCATGTCGCTTCCTGGAAATTTCCGCCATTTTTTGGCCTTCCTCCGTTAAAAACAGAGAACGGTAGGGCCTGCTGGTGACCAACCCAAGCTCGTTTAAACGCCGGATCATCTTGGAGACCGTTGCCTGGCTTACGCCCATTCGGTTGGCGATATCGGCGGCTCGGGCTTCACCTCGATGGCGAATCAAGTCACCAATTAGCTCGACATAATCTTCGATTAACTCGGTCTCATGGGCATTACGCACGGTTTCGTATTGCCGTGTATGTTGACCAACGGGCGGTAATGCATCGCCACAGTTGCTGTTGCTCATACTGGCGGCGGCGTTGGGATGCGACTGTTCGTTATCACTCATTGGTAAACTGTATCGAGGTGAATGGAAATCCTAATGGGGCATGGTAGCGCATTTTATGAAATAATTGTTAGCCAAGGCTAAACTATTTGCACAATGCTTTTTTGTTGAGCTAAAGTTGTAACTAAAGCGATCCTGAATGGAGTACGGTATGAGCCAGCGAAAAGCATGGTTAAAAACGGTCTTATTGCTTGCTGCGGTGAGCAGCATTACAACCGCTCATGCGCAAACGCTCTCACCCCCTATTAACGTTGTCTCCACCTTTTCAGTATTGGGCGATTTAGTTGCCAAGGTGGCGGGCAATGATGCACATGTGTCTGTGCTGACGCCGATAAATGCCGAAGTACATGAGTGGGAGTTGACGCCGGACAATTTTGCGGCCCTGGAAGATGCCGATATCGTTTTCTATAACGGCTACCAGCTGGAGCAATGGATGCGTCAGGTAGAGGCGACCACTCAAGACAACGTTGCCTTGATTCCTGTTGCCGAGGCCTCTGAATACCCGGTTCAGCATATTGCTATCGGCGATATGCAGGGTGATGTAGACCCACACATGTGGACCGATCCACGGGCAGCTATCGCTTATGTAGAGGTGATCGCCAGTGAATTGGAAGGTTTATTGCCTGAACAGGCTGAGGGTATTGAAGCCCGCGCAAAAGCCGTGACGGCAGAGCTGCAGGAACTTCATGCGGAGCTTCAAAAGGCGCTGAGCGATATTCCTGAAGAGCGTCGTGTCTTGCTCTCCAGCGAAGCGGCGTTTCTGTACTTTTCCGATGCCTACGGATTTGAGCATGACGGTATTTGGGGTAATAACGCCGAAACGGAAGGCTCGCCCCGTCAGCTCATGCGGGTAATCGATATGATTAACGAACGTCAGCCAGCGGCAATTTTCTGGGAAAGTACGATTTCAGACCGCTATGTTTCAAGCCTTGCCGAAGACACGGGTATTCCTGTGGCGGGTCCGCTGTATGTGGATTCGCTCAGCGAGCCTGACGGTGAGGCGGGAGATTATTTTGCAATGTTAAGGCATAACGTTGCGATGTTGCGTCGCGCGTTGGCAACCGAGTAACCCACCATGACAGGAAACACACAGAGTGCCGTGGCAGCTATCGAAGTGAAGGGCCTGTACGCGGCTTATCAGCGAAACACCGTGCTAGAGAACATCGAGCTTGCATTTCCCAAGGGCAAATGGACGGCGATCGTTGGGCCAAACGGTGCGGGTAAGTCGACGCTGTTTCACGTATTGACCGGCAGCATGAAGCCGCTGCAGGGCAGTGTAAAGGCCTTTGACGAGCCGATTGTCATCCATCGCCGGGCAGGGCATATCGCCTATATGGCCCAGCGAGAGGCGATTGAATGGGACTTTCCCGTCTCGGTATGGGAAACCGTCATGGGGGGGCGCTATGGGCATATGCGACAGGATGCCTTGTGGCGCAGGCTGCTGCCTGCTCGCTGGCACCATGCTCGGCATAGCGAAGCGGTGCGAGACGCGTTGGTGGCCGTGGATATGCTGGCCTATGCGGATCGGCCGATCGGAGAGCTTTCTGGCGGCCAGAAAAAACGTGTGCTGTTAGCTCGGGCGCTTGCCCAGCAGGCTAATATTTTACTTTTGGATGAGCCATTGGCGGGTGTTGATCCGCCTAGCGAAAAACTTATTCTTTCGGTACTGCGCCGTGAGCGGGAGGCGGGTAATACCGTGATTATGGTCACTCATGATATGCCGGGTGCACGTCGCCATGTGGATCATGTCGTGCTGATCAACCGTTTTGTACGAGGCACCGGTACGCCGGAAGAAATGCTAAGTGAAGCAAAACTGGCGGAGCTTGCGGTTAGCTCAACCGAACAGACCGTCAATGATCGTCAAACAATGCCAGGGGCTGCCTATGGCCCCGCTCAAGGGTAAATAACGTGGTTGATAGTATGTTGATGATTGAAGCGTTTAGCGACGCCCTGGTAAGTGGATTGATAACGGCATTAATGACCGTGGTTAACCTGTTGCCCAGCAGCGTATCCGATGCCTTTCAATATGCGTTTATGCAACGGGCGCTGCTTACATCGGTTCTGGTTGGCGCCATTTGTGGAATGCTTTCCTGCTATGTAGTGCTAAAGCGCTGGTCGCTTTTAGGCGATGCCATTTCCCATGCCGTGCTGCCTGGTGTGGCGATTGCGTACTTGCTGGGATGGCCTTTTTTTGTGGGCGCATTTATTACCGGCGCACTGACATCGGTGGGTATCGGGGCGATTGAAAGAAACACGCGGATCAAATCCGATGCCGCAATGGGGCTGATGTTTACCGCCTCGTTTGCCCTGGGGGTGGTGATTATCAGTAAGCTGGCTTCCAGCACCCACTTAATGCACATTTTATTTGGCAACGTATTGGGGGTTAAGCATTCAGCGCTAATGCTCACCTTTGTTGCCAGCGTCATTGCCATTTTAACGGTGTGGCTCGCGTATCGCCCTTTGCTGTTATATGCCTTTGATCCCCAGCAGGCGCAAGCGCTAGGTTTTAATACTCAAATTATTCATTACGGCCTGATTCTTTTACTAACCTTGACGATTGTTGCCAGCTTGGAAACTGTGGGCATTATTCTCGTAGTGGCGATGTTAATTACCCCAGGGGCAACGGCGCATCTGCTAACGGATCGTTTCAAAATAATGCTGCTGATTTCGGTATCTATCGGCGTTTGCTCTGCGGTCATCGGGCTTTGGCTATCGGTTGTGTTTAACGTTGCCTCCGGCGGTGCCATTGTATTGGTGGCATTTGCATTCTTCGTGATGGCGCTGCTCTTTTCGCCCAAGCAGGGTCTTATTTCAAGGCAGTGGCGCCATTGGAGAATGGGCTAGCAGCCATGTTAAAGGGGCGAGCCGGGAGCGCCGGAAAGCGCTTCAATTTGATGTTTGACGCCAACGGCATCTTCCACATCAAGTTGAAAGGCGATCCCGGTGCCTGAGGTCTCATCGAACTCGCCCACACGAGCAATGGCTTCTAGAATATGGCGACTAATATGCTCTTCCGCCAAAAAAAGCAGCATATCGCGCTGAGCCGTAATCTCCATACCGAAAATGCCTCGGGCTTTTTCCAGGCCTTCGCCCCGGGCATTGTTGATGACGGTCGCTCCCGTGGCGCCCGCGTCACGTGCCGCCTTTAAAAGAGCGTCGGTTCTTTCATCTTCGACCAGTGCCACAATCAATTTAAAGCGCATTGTTGTCTTCTCTTGGCATTTGCTGAGGTTTTTTCTTAGGTTTACATTTACTGGCCCACTGTGCGATCTGGGCGTACCCCATAACGCTAATGATGGGAAATAGACAGGCCAGTGCGATCATTCCAAATCCGTCCATTAGAGGGCTTCGTCCTGGGATGGAGGATGCCAAGCCGAGCCCTAGCGCAGCAATAATGGGCACGGTAATGGTAGAGGTAGTGACCCCGCCTGAATCAAAGGCCAGCGGAATAATGGAGCGCGGTGAGCGAAGCGTTTGAATAATCACCAGTAGGTAAGCCGCAAAGATAAACCAATGTAACGGCCAGCCCATCACGATTCGCCAGGCGCCTAGCGTAATGCCGAGTGCCATACCCAGCGAAACGGCAATACGCAGCATAAGAGGGTTAATCGTTCCGCCGGATATTTCGCCTGCCTTAATGGACACTGCAATTAACGAAGGCTCAGCAAGCGTGGTGCTGGCACCAATGGTAAACGCGAATACATAGACCCAAAAGTAATCACGCCAATGTCGCTGTGCGCCTTCTTCAAGCATGGGTAAAAAATCGGCATTGGTTAGCTGGGTGGCCATCAACTCACCCATGGGGAAAAGTGCCTGTTCAAGACCCACTAAAAAAAGTGATAGACCTATCCAGACCATCACAAAGCCCACAATAACTCGAGCCAGATGTTTTATGGGCTTACGTATCACCCCGTATTGAAAGCCAAAGATTACCGCCACAATAGGCAGTATATCCAGCAGCGTATCCCATAGCGTGCCCCATAAGTTCATAAGGCCACACCGGGGAGAAAAGGTAAGCCAATAATGCTAAACAGCAGCACAAAAATAATCGGCATCACCGACGCAAAAGCAATCAAGCCAAAACCGTCCAGCATAGGGCTGCGCCCCTTAATGGATGACGCCAAACCTACACCTAGCGCGGTTACCAGCGGCACGGTAATGGTTGATGTAGTGACGCCGCCGGAGTCGTAGGCGATACCCACTATTTCTGCAGGCACTAATAGTGTTAATAAAAGTACGATCACGTAGCCGCTGATGATCATTAAGTGCAGCGGCCAGCCTTTGAAAATCCGTAGTACGCCTACAACCACGGCACTACCCACGGAAGCAGCCACCACCATACGTAAGCTTGACGCAAACATCTGGCGGGCAGCATCGGTGTGATTGATAAGACCGCCTTCGGCGACAACGTTAGCAGCTTGATTGGCAACGGCTATCAGGGCGGGTTCGGCAACTGTTGAGCCAAACCCTAGGGCAAAGGCAAACAGCAGAAGCCACACAAGAGACCCTTTGGTGACAAATGCGCGCGCTAAACTTTCGCCTACCGGAAATAGACCGAACTCAAGCCCTTTGATAAAAAGCGTCAGCCCAATAACAACACATATTAGACCCGTTAGCAGGTCAGCCAGGTCAAGTGTTGAGGGTAGAGATTGGCGGAGAACCACCAATTGAAAAAAAGCCATGACCAATACTACTGGGGCTAGGTCGCGCAGGCTTTCACGCATTTGCCTTACAAGCGATACGACTATTTCCATGCTTCATCAGGCCGAGGGTAGTGTGTTAATGGGAGGTGATAGAAAGAATAACGGTTTTCCTCGTATAAAATTTTGATCTTACGCAAATGCTCGTTCTTTAAACTCAGAAACTGCCAAATAAGGTACCCAAGGTAATCACGCTGATAAGTGCGATCACGGGTAGCACTATCGTGACCATCGCAACGTTGGCATAAGACTGACGATGAGTGAGACCACAAATAGCCAGCAGGGTGATTACCGCGCCGGAATGGGGCAGGGTATCCATACCGCCTGCGGCTATTGAAGCCACACGGTGCATTAGCTCAGGATTAATACCCGCTTCCTGGGCCATTGCTAGGTACTCACTGCCTAGGGTTTGCAGAGCGATTGAAAGGCCGCCTGATGAGGACCCGGTAATCCCCGCCAGTACGCTCATGGCGAGCGCCTCGGAAATCAACGGATTATTGGGTGATACGTTAAGCACCGCATCACGAATAATTGCAAAGCCGGCAAGGCTTGCGATCACGGCGCCATAGCCGACTTCTGAAGCTGTATTAAAAATCGGTAACAGCGACCCCATGACGCCTCTATTGACGGTGTCTTTTAAATCCAGCCAATATTTCCAGCGCGTAATGATCAGCCACGCCGATGCGCTTAACAGCGCAATTAGAATCGCCCAGAGCCCGGTCTGAGCGTCTGGCGATACATTTTCGAAGGCCTCACTGATAAAGCTTAAATCCAGCGATGGAAAAATGCCGTAGGTAAACAGGGCGTTAAGGCCAATAACCATTATCAAAGGAATTATTGCGAGTGCCAGGGGCATCGTGATGGGCGTTGCGTCGGCGTTATCCGTGCTTGTTTCACGCTCTTTATGAGTGCCGTAGCCTTCACCGTTGGCAGCCGCTTTTTTTACGCGGGACTGTATGTAGGTAGTACCCAATCCTAGCATAATAAGCCCCGCAATAATCCCAAGCCCCGGCGCGGCAAAACTATTGGTTTCAAAAAAGGGGATAGGAATCGCATTTTGAATGGCGGGGGTCCCCGGCAGGGCCGTCATGGTAAAGGTGAAGGATCCCAGAGCAATACTGGCCGGAATTAAGCGTTTGGGAACATTGGCTTGGCGAAACAGCTCGCGGCTGATGGGGTAAATGGCAAACGCCACTACGAACAATGAAACGCCGCCGTAGGTAAGTACGGCGCAGGCAAGCACCACCGTGAGCACAACGTGGTGGGTGCCCAGCTTGCTGACGATACCGTTGGAGATGGACTGCGCCGCGCCGGAGTCCGCCATCAATTGACCAAACAGTGCGCCCAGCAAGAATAGCGGAAAGAACTGCATAACGTAGTTCCCCAGCGCCTGCATAAACGTGTCGGTATAGATCGGCAGTAAAAATGCACCGTCACCGGATAACAGTACCGCAAGTGATGCCATTAACGGCGCAAGTAAGAGAACCGAAATACCTCGATAGGCCAGGAACATCAATAACAGCAGAGAAACAGCAATCGCCAACGTGCCCATGTTCTTTGCTCCAGAGAAATATAAATTAGTAATATTAAATAAGCGCCAAGGTTTGGATACTAGGCAGTATGTTGCAAAGCAGCAATGGTAGGGGGACTAAAGTAGTAGCGCCATATGTAAGCGCAGGCGTTTAGAAATAACGCGATGGATGCTTTTTGTAAGCGAGCGATCTGCTAAAATTTGCCCCCTCGATATTAGGCTGTGTATCAAACCGCTGGCTCATTAGTGCGCCGCAAGGCGTTCGCTTGCTTTTCGTACACGTCCTGATCACTTTGTCATCGCTCTGGAACTCTTCATGAATGCAGTGATACTTGCAGTACTCGTTATGGTAGTACTGTCGCTTTTACGTGTGTCTGTTGTCTTTGCCTTGGTTTTAGGCGCCTTGGTTGGGGGCTTGGTGGGCGGCCTTACGCTTGATCAAACCCTGGAGGCGTTTAACAACGGGGTCGGCGGGGGCGCACAGGTGGCGCTGGCCTATGCCACGTTGGGCGCTTTTGCCGTGGCAATCTCGCGCTCTGGGTTGCCAGACATGCTGGCGAATCGATTGATTACCATGCTGGGTAAAGAGACGACGATAAAGCATCAGGCGCGCGTTAAAATGCTGCTCCTCACTGCCGTGTTACTGGTGGCGATTTCATCGCAAAATGCGATCCCCGTGCATATCGCCTTTATTCCGGTTTTAATTCCGCCGCTGTTAACCGTCATGAATCGCCTCCAGCTAGACCGTCGTGCGGTAGCCTGCGCGCTGACCTTTGGCTTAACCGCGCCTTATATGCTGCTGCCGGTCGGGTTTGGGGCTATTTTCCTTAACGATATTCTGCTGGCGAATTTAAACAGCGCAGGCGCCCCCCTGGGCCTGGAAATTACCCGTGCCATGGTGCCTATGGCCATGGCGATACCTGTGGGCGGCATGGCCATTGGGCTTTTAGTGGCCTTGTTCTTTAGCTATCGCGGTGGCCGCGAGTATTCCAGCAAAGACCTGGCGATGAGCAACGCACAGCACGTAAATACGCCTGCCAAACCGCATAAGTTAGGCTTGATAATGTCCGGTGTGGCAATTGTGGCGGCACTGGGGTTACAGCTTTACAGCGGTTCGATGATTTTAGGCGGTTTGGTTGGCATCGGCCTGCTATCCATCGGCGGGATTTTTAAATGGCGTGAAGCCGACGACCTGTTCACCAGCGGTATGCGGATGATGGCGCTGATCGGATTTATCATGATTTCGGCGGCTGGCTTTGCCGAAGTAATGAAGTCGACCGGTGATATTGATGCTTTGGTTGCGGGAGCTTTTGAGATATTTGGTGATAATCGCGGCGTCGCAGCGCTGGTAATGCTGCTGGTGGGTCTATTCATCACTCTGGGCATCGGCTCTTCTTTTTCAACGATCCCGATTATTGCCGCGATCTTTGTACCCCTGGCCGTACAGTTTGGATTTTCGCCCTTGGCGACGGTCGTGCTAGTGGGAACCGCAGCCGCCCTGGGGGATGCTGGTTCACCCGCTTCTGACTCAACCCTTGGGCCAACGGCTGGCTTAAATGTCGATGGGCAGCATGACCATATATGGGATAGCGTGGTGCCGACGTTTTTGCACTACAATCTGCCGCTGATTGCCTTTGGCTGGCTGGCGGCCATGACGCTTTAATCGTCATGCTGTAGCTACCAAGCAGTGCTAAAAAAGAAGCTCTTAAAAAAATTCTTAAAATAGTTCTTAAAAAATAGTTCTTAAAAAAATTAGCACCGAAAAGTAACGTCATATAAACGGCAGCCAGTGGCTGCCGTTTTTATGTAAGCGGTTGTGGCTATTTAGGCAAATGGGCTTCGAAGGCGCTAAGTAATCCACGCAGCAGTGAAAGCTCTTTACGGCTGGGCTGGGCGCGAGAAAAAAGGGCTTGAAGCTGTTCCTCGGTACGTGCATGCGGTTGGGTAAGAAAGCCGCTTTGCTGCATTAAACGGCCCAGATGATCCTGGAAATGCACAAATTGTTCGCGGCTGGGCGGGGTAGCTTCAAGGGGGCGCTGGTAGCTAAAGTCACTCGCATCACGTTTTCGCCAAGCGCGATGGGTCTCATAGGCCAGAATTTGAACGGCTTGAGAAAGATTTAAGATACCGTACTCAGGGTTGGCCGGGATACTTACTTGGTGGGTACAGCAGCGTATCTCGTCGTTGGTTAAGCCTGAGCGCTCACGACCAAATACCAGGGCAACCGGCGCGTTGGTCGCGTTCGAGATGACCTGCTCGGCCATATCATCTGGTTCGTCGAAGTGGGGCAGCGGCAGGCTGCGCAGCCGCGCGCTGGCACCTACTACCTGCACGCAGTCTTGCACAGCATCTTCGAGGCTAGTAACCACTAGCGCTTTTTCCAGAACATCCGTTGCACCTGCCGCTAGCCGCGTTGCTTCTTCATCAGGAAAGCAACGAGGATTAACCAGTACAAGGTTGGTTAGTCCCATGGTTTTCATGGCGCGCGCGGCGGCACCAATGTTGCCAGGGTGGAAGGTTTGCACAAGCACGATGCGTATATTGGAAAGCACGGTAATAACGACCTAAAAGCTGCCTAATAAAGGCGCTGATGGTAGCACGCTTTCATAATGAGTGGCGTGTGTGAATCGCTCACGCCGGGCTGCCGCTAAACGACAAAAACCCCGCACAAGGCGGGGTTTTTGATGACGCTAAATGTCAGAGCGATAGGCTCAAGGGTGCATCACATCATGCCGCCCATTCCACCCATTCCACCCATGCCACCCATATCCGGCGCGGCTTCTTTCTCTTCTGGGTCATCAGCGATCATGCACTCAGTGGTGATCATCAGACCAGCAACAGAGCCCGCAGACTGCAGTGCAGTACGGGTTACTTTCGCCGGGTCAAGAACACCCATTTCGAACAGGTCGCCGTACTCACCCGTTTGGGCGTTGTAGCCGAAGTTGCCTTCGCCATCTTTAACGCGGTTGATAACCACAGCCGCTTCTTCACCAGCGTTGGTTACGATCTGACGCAGCGGAGACTGCATAGCGCGCAGCGCCATGTTGATACCGTGGTTCTGGTCTTCGTTTTCGCCAGTCAAGCCTTGTACTTTGGCCATTACGCGAACCAGTGCGGTGCCGCCGCCAGGTACAACGCCTTCTTCTACGGCTGCACGAGTAGAATGCAGCGCGTCTTCAACGCGAGCTTTCTTCTCTTTCATTTCGACTTCGGTAGCCGCACCAACGCGGATAACGGCAACGCCGCCTGCCAGTTTGGCAACGCGCTCTTGCAGCTTCTCTTTGTCGTAGTCAGAAGAAGTGTCTTCGATCTGCGCACGGATCTGGTTAACACGTGCTTCGATATCGTTTTCTACACCGGCGCCATCAATGATGGTGGTGTTTTCTTTAGACATCGTCATGCGCTTGGCAGTACCCAGGTGATCCAGGTTCGCTTGCTCAAGCGTCAGGCCGACTTCTTCAGAAATAACGGTACCGTTAGTCAGGATAGCGATATCCTGCAGCATAGCTTTACGACGGTCGCCGAAGCCAGGTGCCTTGGCAGCGGCTACTTTAACGATACCGCGCATGTTGTTTACAACCAACGTCGCCAGTGCTTCGCCTTCGATATCTTCAGCGATGATGGCAAGCGGTTTGCCTTGCTTGGCAACAGCTTCCAGAACCGGCAGCAGTTCGCGAATGTTGGAGATCTTCTTATCCACGAGCAGGATGTAAGGATCTTCCAGTTCAACCGCCATGGTGTCCTGGTTGGTCACGAAGTAGGGCGAGAGGTAGCCGCGATCAAACTGCATACCTTCAACGACTTCCAGCTCGTCTTCGAAGCCACGGCCTTCGTCAACAGTGATAACGCCTTCTTTACCAACTTTTTCCATCGCTTCAGCGATGATTTCACCGATGCGCTTGTCGCCGTTGGCAGAAATAGTACCTACCTGAGCAATCGACTTGGTGTCGGTGCAGGGTACAGACATTGCCTGAATTTCTTTAACCGCTGCAGTGACTGCTTGGTCAATGCCGCGCTTAAGATCCATCGGGTTCATGCCAGCAGTAACGCCTTTCAGGCCTTCTGCAACAATGGCTTGAGCCAGTACGGTGGCGGTAGTGGTACCGTCGCCGGCTGCGTCAGAAGTTTTGGAAGCAACTTCTTTAACCATTTGTGCGCCCATGTTTTCGAACTTGTCTTTCAGTTCGATCTCTTTGGCAACCGACACACCGTCTTTAGTAACGGTCGGCGCACCAAAGGATTTGTCGAGCACAACGTTACGGCCTTTCGGGCCCAGGGTAACTTTTACCGCGTTGGCTAGAACGTCAACGCCGCGAGCCATACGTTTACGTGCGTCATCAGAAAACTTAACTTGTTTAGCTGCCATGTTCGTTACTTCCTAAAATCGAATTATAAAAGGTGAAAGTAAGTAGTTGAGGCGATGATTAGCCTTCAACGACCGCCAGGATGTCGGCTTCGCTCATGATCAAGACTTCTTCGCCGTCGATTTTTTGCTTCTCAACGCCAAAGCCATCTTTGAAAATTACGCTGTCGCCAACTTTAACGTCTAGCGGACGTACTTCGCCGTTATCGAGAATGCGACCGTTGCCTACTGCAAGAACTTCGCCACGCGTGGGCTTTTCTTGTGCATTGCCTGGAAGCACGATGCCACCAGCAGTTTTCTGTTCTTCTTCCACGCGGCGAACTACGACGCGATCGTGCAAAGGACGGATTTTCATGCTCACGTTCTCCTGAGTATCGTCAAGGCCCTAATAGGGCAGATAGCTAAAACAAGATTCTCGAGGGCATTACCACGAGAAATGAAGGTTCACAACCTTCGTTGTTAATGGTGGCAACGTAACCGTCACCACCGAGCCTGTATGCTGGTTCAAAAAGTGGGGGCTTCAAAAGCCCTTTCAAGGGGCAGCGATGAAAAAAGCGCCTTTTATTTGATTTTTTTATATTAATCGACGCTAGCGACGCCGGGAGCCATCATCGCGACTAATAAAATCACCTTCCAGCGGCCCCGTTTCATTGGAAGCACCAGTTTTATCGCCATTACTTTCATGATAGGAAGTACGTTGCTGGCGATGTGTTTTAGGTTGATCGTTTTGCCCGCTATAGAGGCTGGTTTTCAAGCCAAGCCACATTAGGGCTTTATACATAAGCTGCCGTGCGTTCGGCAGCAGACAGGCGATTCCCACTATGTCGGATAAGAAACCTGGCGCCATCAGAAGGGCGCCGCCGAAAATAAGCGCCGCGCCCGTTAGCAGTTCATTGGACGGGATTTCACCTGCCTGCATGCGTTGACGGGCGCGGGCAAACGTAGACACACCTTCTTTGCGAATTAGGTGTAGCCCAATGACGCCCGTCGCTAAAACAAGCAACAGGGTGGTGAGTAGGCCTATTTGGCTGCCGATTGAAAACAACAGTATGAAATCGAGTAAGGTAAATAAAGAGATGAATACAAGAATTGGCATGACCGGCTCCGTAACAGGCGTAATCGATCATTATTGTGTCATAAGTGCAAAAAACAAGCGTCTTCTCGTTATGTTTATTGATTCGCAATGCACGCCTGAGACTCAGTGTTAATGGGCTGTTGATGAAAGCTGAGGTAGAGTTATTTTACAAACCAATGGGTAAGGAGAGAAGCATGCAATTAGCCGGTAAGGTGATCGCTATTACGGGAGGTGCTCGGGGGCTAGGCTTTTCAATAGCACAGCGTTTAGGCCAGCAAGGGGCAGCACTTGCTTTGCTGGATATGAGTGCTGAAGCGTTAGATCGGGCGGTATCAGAGCTTAAGCGAGATGGTATTCAGTCGGAAGCATTTGTCGTGAATGTCGCTGAGGAGGCTTCGGTCATTGCGGCGTTTGGTGATATTGCGAAACGCATGGGGCCTATTAGCGGTTGTGTTAACAATGCAGGTATTACTGATGATGCTCTGCTGGTAAAAGCCACTGATGGTCATGTAGAAAAACGCATGTCATTTGAGACTTGGCAACGGGTTCTTAATGTTAACTTGACCGGTGTGTTCCTATGTGGCCGTGAGGCGGCGACCCAGATCATTGAAGCGGGGCTCGAGGGCGTTATCGTTAATATCTCAAGCATTTCACGAGCCGGCAATGCGGGGCAGAGTAACTATGCGGCGGCTAAAGCGGGCGTTCACGCGCTGACGGTGACGTGGGGTAAGGAGCTGGCTCGCTATGGTATTCGCACTGGTACCGTGGCGCCGGGTTTTGTCGCAACCGATATGACGGCGGCCATGCGCCCCGACATGTTGGAAAGAATCTCATCAAGCGTACCGTTGAGGCGCTTGGGAGAGCCTGATGATATTGCCAAAAGTGTCGCGTTTATTTTTGATAACGACTATTTCAGTGCGCGGATTATCGAATGTGACGGCGGCTTGCGGCTGTAATTCTATTTGAAAAAAAACGCTAAGACCGCGAGCCGGGCTTACGCCCTCGGCTCGCTTTAAGCGTTTATTACAAAATCAGCTAGCTATAAGTCAGGTAATTAGAAACAAGGTAATTGAAAAACCAAGGGGACTAGAAGCCAAAATAGTCACGATTTATTTCACGCTGAAAGTACATTTCCAGGCGTAGCGTCATTGCCCAGCGAGGGTCGTAGCTAACTTCGCGTTGAAAGTGCAGCTCTGGTATGACATCGGCAAATAAAATGCCTTTATGGACATCACGGCGATAACGGGTTTGTAAGTAGTAGTTCGTTATGCGCGGATTAGAGACGCTTTCGCCAATGGCAATAGCTGAATAGCGCAGCGCACTACGCTTATTGAGCCGTTGGTTAAGCTCGGCAATTTCGCTGTACTCTAGCGTATCTTCTTCTTCTCGCCACTGAACGTTAGTGATAAAGCGCAGGTGGCGATTTTCAGAAAGAGGGCGGCCAATATCCCATTCGGTGCGCGCGGAGTAACCTTCATTGTTAAACCACGAAAGGCGGTTAAACGATTCCAGCTGCCAGGGGCCGTCACCGATATCCCAGAGCCGTTCGCTGGTAAAGCGTACGTAAGGATCCAGAGGCAGGCGTAAGCGAACACCCGCGCCAATCCGGTTACTCCAGTTTTCGCGTTTATCCCGGCTTTCAAGCCAGTCCAGCCCAAATGTCGAGTTACGACGGTCGCGCTGGTCGTTATACAGGCGGCCAGAGCCTTGATCGGCCAAGGTTCCTTGTGACTCTTCCGGATCGCTTTCAATGACTAGGCGTAAACGCTCTTCGGTAGTGGGTAGGTCGATCCGATAACGTACGCTGACGTCGCCGCCCACACCCTCTCCTTCCATCCAGTCAATCTCTTGGCCCAGGCGTAAATAGGACTCGTTATTAACGGAGTTATTATAGTATTCCCCACCAAAAAATGAATCAATATTGCGTGATGTATTGTCCACCCAGTTGCCAACACTGGCACGAAACGGCTCAACTTGCTCTTCGGCCCAATCGGGTAAGTCACTAGTTTCTTCCTCGGCGTAAGCCTGAGAAGTGACAAGCGTTAAAGTGCCTAGACATAGCAAGGCAAAAAACTGTTTCATGTAATTATCTCGAATGATCGTTTTTAAAATTATATGAAGCGCTAGCTTAGGCTCAGGAAGCTTTGTGTATTTCTATATCCTTCGCCCACTTTAGCACGCGTTTTCGATCGCGTCGGCTGTTCATACGGTGAGTATCCACGCTGGAGGGGGTGAGTTGGCGAACAGGCTCGGCGGATAGATTCAAATGAAAACGCCGTGAAGCGCCAATCGGCATATCCTCTGAGCCGTAGATGGCAATAACACGTATCTCAAGCAACAGCTCCTGCTGTTTGATGGCATCTTCATCCAAGTCCCAATACTGAGTTAATCGTTTGATGATCGATTCAAAGGACTGGATGTGAATGTAATCACCTGAGCTAAGCGGTCCTTGGTGCGTGCGGTAATCTACCTCTTCATCTTCATCGCCCTGTTGTTGATATTCAACGATATCAAGCTGGTAGCTTTGCTCCTTGGTATGCAGAACCGCAACAAGATGCTGAACGTAAATGGCTTCGTTGCTCATATTGCTAACTAAGCAAAGCGCATCCAAGCCTATTCCTTTACCTCGGTTAATAATAATCCGAGGCCGACGTTGGCGCGCATAGCCGCCATAAAGCAATTGAGCATAAAAAACCCAAACAAATAAGGTGAGGATGCTGCTAGCAGCGGAGATTGCCTGTGCGTGCTCGTTGAGCCATTCCATAATTGAGATCCTTCTCAAGGCAAGATGCCGAATTGCAAAACACTAACGTTGCTAAAAGGTTAGCAGAAGTTAGCTAAAGGGGGAGGTGGTGAATAGGGGTGAAAAAAACATAAAAAAATCGGTAAGCATATGCTTACCGATTGATAGGAATATAATAAAAATGAGATAACTAACTAAAATTGGTGCGGATGGGGAGACTCGAACTCCCACACCTTACGGCACTAGAACCTAAATCTAGCGTGTCTACCAATTCCACCACATCCGCAGAAGACGAGACGTATATTATCAAATTTATGGATAATGTCAACGCTTTAAACAACATAGTTGTCAGGCATTGCTCAACTAAGGAGCTGTATGGGGTTAATGAAAGGGTGGCAACGGGTGCATCGAGGGTTGCAAGAAGCCCTGCCGGGATATTGTGCCTTTTGCCTGATGCCCGCCCACGATGGTGTGGGGTGGTGTCGCGACTGTTTGGCTGAGCTGCCTTGGAATACGCTTTGCTGCACACGGTGTGGCGAACCACTACGCCAACCGGCGCAATCGCTATGCGGTCACTGCCTGATGGAACCACCGCCTATCAAACGTGCTCATGTGAGCCTGCTCTATCAGTCCTCGATTAAAGAGCTTATGCATGATTTTAAATTTAATGCATCGCCTCGAGCGGGGATGCTTCTGGTGGAGTTGATGTTAGTGAATAAGCCCGATCTTTTGGGTTCTGCGTTACTGCCTGTGCCAATGCACCATCAGCGGGCGCGAGAGAGAGGGTTTAATCAGGCGTACTGGCTAGCAGAGCAGCTAGCCAGACGGACAGGCCTTGAACTGCTCAATGCTGAGTGTCACAAGCTAGTAGCTTCGCAACGTACGCTAAACCGACAGGAGCGAGCGGCTAATCTACGTGGCGCTTTCAGCATAAAAGGGCCGCTTCCCGCGCATATAACTCTGATTGACGATGTTGTCACAACCGGGGCCACTACCAACGCACTGGCAAGGGTTGCCCAAAAGGCTGGTGCAATGCATGTAGACATCTGGGCTGTTGCCAGAACGCCGCTAGGCAATAGTTGATAAGATAGGCGTTTGGTTACTCAGGAGCGATTTATGTCACATCTTTTCAGTGCACTGTCGCCTGATACGGTCATGTCGGCGGCCGAATCTGTCGATATTTGGCCAGCCGGCGAGCCTTTTGCGCTTAATAGCTATGAAAACCGTGTATTGATGTTTCGTGATGATGAAGCACGAAGCTGGGTGATAAAGTTTTATCGTCCCGAGCGCTGGTCGGATGCCGCTATTCAAGAAGAGCATGATTTTTTACAGGAGCTTGATAAAGCGGGGGTGCCGGTAGTGGCGCCTTGGCGCAATAGTGAAGGGCAGTCGTTGCATCGCTACGCCGGTTTTCGTTTTACGCTTTTTCGTCAATGTGCAGGTCAGGCACCGGAGCTCGATAACCCCGCGCATCTTTATGCGCTGGGCGAAGTGTTAGGGCGGCTGCATAAAGTATCGCACCGCAAAGCTTTTCAGCATCGCCCTCAACTAGTGCTTGAAAGCGGAATAGAAAATGCCCGCCAGCGGGTCGTTCAGAGCCAGTGGCTGAGTCAATTCCAGCAGCGTGCTTATCAGTCGGTGGTTGAAAAAATGCAGCGGCTGCTGGCATCTAAAGCGCTCGATTCCGCTTCGTTAATGCGTTGCCATGGTGATTGCCACTTGGGCAACGTGCTGGGGCGGGATGAGCAATTTACCTTAGTTGATTTTGATGACTGCCTGATGGCGCCCGCCATTCAGGACATCTGGATGTTGCTGCCGACCGACGACCCCGACGGCTGGCGAGCACAGCTTAATGAAATCAGTGAAGGGTATGAGGAGTCGCAGCCGTTTCCTCATGATCAGATGTCGTTAATTGAACCATTAAGGGCCTATCGATTGATTCGGCATAGTGCTTGGCTGGTGTCGCGCTGGGACGATCCTGCGTTTCCACGGGCTTTTCCCTGGATGGCCGAAAGCGGTTACTGGGATCAGCACATTCGTCAGCTAGAGCAGCAGTGTTTGCAGCTTGAGCGTCCTATATGGCTGGCTTAAGCATTTATTTAAAAGCTCCAGACAGCTTAAGAGCGGCGTAATTACCGTTTTAAAAGTCGTTGCCATCTGCCACATAGCGATTAGGTGCGTTAAAATAATTTGATAACGCGTTTTTTTAATACTTATATTAATTTGCATTAGCTTTTTACTGACTTCATATTGCATAACTTATGAATAAAGGGCTTAGGCACTGCTTAGGATGCTTGGCTTGTCGATGGAGTTGCCACGATGAGCAGTTGCATCGAGTAGACAGGCACCGTTTTAGTGAGACTTGATATGACCGATGACATCGCCCAGCATTATCGCCAAATTATTACTGCTCTTGGTGAAGATCCTGATCGTGAAGGGCTGCGGGATACGCCTAAGCGCGCAGCTAAGGCCATGCAGTTTTTAAACGCAGGCTATCAGCAATCGCTCGAAGAAATCATTAACGGAGCGGTTTTTGAATCCAAGACCGATGAGATGGTGCTGGTAAAAAATATAGAGCTTTACTCTATGTGTGAGCACCACTTATTACCCTTCATTGGTAAATGCCACATTGCCTATTTACCGGATGGCAAAGTGTTAGGGCTTTCTAAATTTGCACGTATTGTCGATATGTATGCGCGGCGTATGCAGATTCAGGAAAGTCTGACCCGTGAAATTGCCGATGCTGTCCAGCAGGTGACCGGTGCGAAAGGGGTGGCTGTCGTGGTGGAAGCGCGGCATTTGTGCATGATGATGCGTGGCGTAGAAAAGCAGAACTCAAGCATGACTTCATCGGTAATGCTGGGTGGGTTCCGTGATAACCCCGCCACGCGTCAGGAGTTTTTAACGCTGATTAATTAAGGTGGCGTTTCCATGGTCAGAGTGGCGATATTGGCCAAACACTTGGTTAATTACGTGGTTTCGTCTTAGCATGAAAGCGTAAATATGAGCCCACAGGGCCATCTTTTGGCCAGGAGTCTGTCATGGAAGCGTTAAAAGAGACACAGCTGTATAGCCCCTTTGCCTATATCGACGGCAGTTGGGTAGCCGCTGACAGTGGAGAACAAATTAACGTTATTAACCCCGCCACGGGCAAGCCGGTGGGGGACATGCCCCGCTTAGGCAAAGCGGAAACTGAGCGTGCGATTGATGCAGCCGACGCCGCTTTACCCGCATGGCGTTCGTTAACCGCGCAGGAGCGCGCTGATCTTCTACTCAAGTGGCACGATTTAATGCTTGAGCATCAGCATGATCTTGCGCTGCTGATGACGTTTGAGCAGGGCAAGCCGGTTAAAGAAGCCGAAGGTGAAATTGCCTATGCGGCGAGTTTTCTGCGCTGGTTTGCCGAAGAAGCCCGGCGCGTATACGGCGAGACCATCCCTGCCTCGAAGTCAAACCAGCGCATCATGGTTACCAAACAGCCGGTTGGCGTTGTAGGCGCGATTACCCCCTGGAATTTCCCGGCGGCGATGATTACCCGCAAGGCCGGTGCTGCTTTAGCAGCGGGTTGTACTATTGTGATCAAGCCTGCCAGTCAAACGCCGTTCTCCGCGACAGCATTAGCGCTATTGGCTGAGCGTGCAGGCATACCGCGCGGCGTCTTTAATGTGGTGCCGGGTCGCGCCGGTGAAATTGCCGAAGCGCTCACCCAGTCACCTAAAGTCCGCAAAATTACTTTCACCGGTTCCACCGAAGTGGGCCGAACGCTGATGGCGAAGGCCTCAGAGCATGTACAGAAAATCTCGCTGGAACTTGGTGGTAACGCACCGTTTATTGTTTTTGAAGATGCTGATTTAGATGCTGCCGTTGAAGGTGCGATGGCTGCCAAGTTCCGCAATGCGGGGCAAACCTGTATCTGCACTAACCGCTTTTTAGTTCAGTCCAGCGTCATTAATGCATTTTGTGAAAAGCTAGCAGTAGCCATGAACAGCGAGCTAAACGTGGGTGATGGCACGCAGCCGAATATTAATATTGGCCCGCTGATTGATGAAGATGGGGTCAAGAAAGTCAGCGAGCATGTTCAAGACGCGCTTGATAAGGGGGCTGAGCTATTGTTGGGCGGTCACCCTCATCCTCTGGGTGGCAATTTCTTCACGCCTACACTTATCAGCTTTGCAAAGGAAAACATGAAGGTGGCCCAGGAAGAGACCTTTGGTCCCTTAGCCGCTGTTTTCCCCTTTGATGATGAAGAAACCGCTATTGAAATGGCCAACGACACCCAGTATGGGCTGGCGTCTTACTTCTATTCTCGGGATCTCTCGCGAGTTTGGCGCGTTGCTGAAGCGCTGGAATATGGCATGGTCGGGATCAACACCGGCCTTATTTCCAATGCGTCGGCACCGTTTGGCGGGGTCAAAGCGTCAGGCTTAGGGCGCGAAGGCGGTCATCAAGGCTTGGAAGAGTATTTGGAAACCAAGTACCTGTGTATTGATCTTGGCTAACATGAGTAGAATATCGCAGGCTTGTTGCCGTTAAAAAAAGCCTCGCAGGCGGTGCTTGCGAGGCTTTTGTTTATCTAGCGCATTTATTTCACTACTGTTTAGTGACGGAAATGACGCATGCCGGTGAAGACCATGGCGATGCCCGCTTCATTGGCGGCGTCAATTACTTCCTGATCACGCATCGAGCCGCCCGGCTGAATGACGGCGGTGATACCCGCGGCGGCGGCTGCATCAATACCGTCACGGAACGGGAAGAAAGCGTCAGAAGCCATGACTGAACCCGGTACGGACAGGTTTTCATCGGCCGCTTTAATACCCGCAATTTTGGCCGAGTACACGCGGCTCATCTGGCCTGCACCGACACCGATCGTTTGGCCAGCTTTGGCGTAAACAATGGCGTTGGATTTAACGAATTTGGCCACGCGCCATGCGAATGCCAAATCGCGCAGCTCCTGTTCTGAGGGCGCGCGCTCGCTTACCACGGTAATCTCTTCACGCGTCACCATACCCTGGTCACGCTCTTGTACCAGCAGGCCACCGTTGACCCGTTTGAAATCAAATGCGGGCTGGGTTTCTCCAGGCCAATGAGCGCTTACATCCAGCAGGCGAACGTTTTTCTTCTCAGCGATAATTGCAACCGCTTCATCGCTTACCCCAGGCGCGATAATGACCTCAACAAACTGTCGGTCAACAATGGCACGGGCAGTATCGGCTCCAAGCGGCGTGTTGAAGGCAATAATGCCGCCAAAGGCGCTGGTGGGGTCGGTCGCAAACGCTTTGTCGTAAGCCTCTAGCGCGGTGGCACCGATCGCGACGCCGCACGGGTTAGCGTGTTTAACAATCACGCAGGCCGTTTCATCAAACGCTTTCACGCATTCAAAGGCCGCATCGGTATCAGCCACGTTATTGAACGAGAGCGGTTTGCCCTGGAGCATGGTGGCCGTAGCAACGCTGGGCTCCGAGGCGGAAGGGTCAACGTAAAAAGCCGCCTGCTGATGCGGGTTTTCGCCGTAGCGCATGTCCTGCTTTTTATGCAGCTGCAGATTAAACGTGCGCGCAAAGGTCGCGTCGCTCTCATTAACCTTGCGACCCAAATAATCCGCGATAGCGCCGTCATAGCCTGCGGTATGTTCAAAGGCTTTTACCGCAAGGTCAAAACGCGTGGCAGTGCTCACTTGACCATCATTGGTCGCAAGCTCTGCAAGCACGCGGGCATAATCGTCGGCATTAACCACGATGGTGGTATACGCGTGGTTTTTAGCGCAAGCGCGCACCATGGTCGGGCCACCGATATCGATATTCTCGATAGCATCTTCCAGGCTGCAGTCAGGCTTGGCTACTGTCGCCGCAAAGGGGTAGAGGTTAACCACGACCATATCAATCGGGGTGATATCGTTTTCAGCCATGACGGCATCGTCTTGGCCGCGGCGAGCCAGAATGCCGCCATGAATTTTCGGGTGCAGGGTTTTTACCCGGCCGTCCATAATTTCAGGAAAGCCGGTATGTTCGGAAACTTCCGTCACCGCAATGGCATTTTCCTGTAGCAAGCGGAACGTACCGCCTGTAGAAAGCAGCTCGATACCGCGCTCGGATAAGCCGCGGGCAAACTCCACGATGCCGGTTTTATCAGAAACGCTCAAAAGAGCGCGGCGAACAGGGGTAGCAGTACTATCAACCATTAGAGTGCTCATATGCAGAGTTGGAAATAAAAACAACAACGCCCCATGGTTATGGGGCGTCACCTTCGATAAGTCCGTAAAGCTTGAGTTTTTTGCGCAACGTCCCCCGGTTTAATCCAAGTACGTCAGCTGCTCGTGTTTGGTTACCTTCCGTATGCTCCATGACACAAGTGAGCAGCGGCGCTTCTACTTCGGCCATCACCATGGCGTACAGGTCGGTGGCCTGGCTGCCATCGAGATGCTCGAAGTAGCGGCGCATGGCGGTTTCCACGGCCTCTCTTAACGGCTGCGGTGGAACGCTTGCCGCCGGGTCAGCGAGCGTGCCCGCTAGGCGCGAGGATAACTCGCTGGAAAGAAAATCGCGTTCGTTCATGCAGCATGGCTTCCTGTAGCTAGCAGACGCTTGTCAGCATCAAGCGCCATCGCGTCATTAATCCAATTAAATTGCGTTTCAGGTAACGTTAACGCATTAAATTGTTGTTTCAATTGGCGGCGTGTTGCCTCGCAAAAGCGCTGGTCACTTTCGAGATACCAGCCAATATGCTTGCGAGCAATACGCACACCCATTGTGTCTCCGTAAAACGCATGAAGGGCCGCTACATGCGCTAGGAGCACGCGGCGACGCTCTTCAAGGCTTGGCAATGCTAATTGCTTGCCGTGTTCGAGATAGTGGGTGATCTGTTTAAAAATCCACGGATTGCCTTGGGCGCCTCGCCCCACCATTACCGCGTTTGCACCGGTATAACGAAGGACTTCAGCTGCTTTTTCAGGGCTTGTAATATCACCATTGGCAATCACAGGGATCGAAAGACGCGATTTAATATCGGCAATCGTGTCGTATTCTGCCCATCCAGTATAGCGCTGTTCGCGATGTCGGCCATGAACGGCCAGTGCTTGAATACCAGCATCTTCTGCAAGCCGAGCAATACGTACGCCGTTGTTCGATTCAGCGCACCAGCCGGTACGAATTTTTAGCGTAACCGGAACCTCAACAGCCTTGACCACGGCATCCAGAATTTCCGCTACTAAGGCTTCATCGCGTAACAGGGCAGACCCTGCTGCCTTGTTGCAGACCTTTTTCGCCGGGCAGCCCATATTGATATCAATAATTTGTGCGCCAAGCTCCACGTTTAGCCGAGCTGCCTGAGCAAGCATCTCTGCATCGCCGCCCGCAATCTGGACTACGCGCGGGTCGGGCTCGCCCTGGTGGTCCATACGCAGCTGTGACTTGCGCGTATGCCAGAGGCTCGGGTCGGCGGTTACCATTTCACCCACCACCCAGCCCGCGCCCAGCTGTCGGCATAGCTGGCGAAAGGGACGGTCGGTAACACCGGCCATAGGCGCCAGAATTACCTGATTGGACAACGTGTAAGGGCCGATGGCTGTCGATTTTTGCGTGGCTATGGTCATGGACATTGCGCTGCTGGATAACGAGTAGGTCGTTTCAAGGAGGCGTATGATACGCCTACTCGGGATTGGAATGAAGGCTGTTTCGCAGATTAACCGGGGCGATAGCCAGTGAGCCGTACCCAGCCTTCGCGAATGACGGGTTCATCCATCATGATGCCTTCTGCTTCGTAGGCCCTAAGCACGTCTTGGGCCTGGTTGGCAAGAATGCCTGACAGCGCAAGACGTCCCTTCGGTGCGATATGTCCAGCGATCATTGGCGCCAGCTCTACCAAGGGCCCGGCTAAAATATTAGCGGTGACAACCGGGTAGGGGCCGCCAGTTAACTGCTCGGGGTAATAAAGCGCTAAATCGTGTTCAGCAATATGATTACGTTCGGCGTTATCGCGGCTTGCTTGCAGCGCCTGGGGGTCTATATCCGTGCCATCGGCATGGCGTGCGCCAAGCTTGAGTGCGGCAATCGCCAGAATGCCCGAACCACAGCCAATATCCAGCACGTTCTGGTCGGCAAGCGTGCCCTCAACCGCTAGCTGATCGAGCCATTCAAGGCACAGCGCAGTGGTGGGATGGGTGCCGGTACCAAAGGCCAGGCCTGGATCTAGAATCAAGTTGACTGCATCGGCTTGCGGTGGGGTGTGCCAGCTGGGAACAATCCAGAGCCGCTGTCCCATCTGAAGTGGCGTGAAGTCATCCATCCATTCACGTTCCCAGTCGCGATCGGCTAGCAGCTCATACTCAATCGCCGGGCAGGGCTCGTCAGGCATCTGTTCAGCCCAAGCCGCTGCTATACGCATAAGCATGCTCTCAACGCCTTCAAGATCATCGTACAGGCCGGTTAAGATCGTATCCTGCCATAAAGGCGTGGTGCCGCGCTCAGGCTCGAAAACGGGATCGTCGTGAGCATCCTGAAGCCCAATGGCCGTTGCGCCTTCTTCAAGCAGCAGGTCTTCGAGTAGTTCCGCCTGCTCAGGCGCGACGTGGGCTTTAAGTTGAAGCCAGGGCATGGCGTGTCTCCGCAGTAGAAACAAAAACGGTAACGGGGTGGACTCAGCCACCCCGTTTGGCATCACTATCGGCTAACCAGTAAAATTAGCTGATTTCTAAATTAGCCAGCGAGTTTCTTTTCCAGGTAGTGAATGTTGACACCCCCTTGACGGAAATGACTATCGCGTACCAGGTCTTTCTGCAGATCGATATTGGTCTTGATGCCTTCAACCAGCAGCTCATCCAGGGCGTTGCGCATGCGCGTCAGCGCCGTTTCGCGGTCAGCCCCCCAGGTGATCAGTTTGCCGATCAAGGAGTCGTAGTGAGGCGGAACGGTATAGCCCGTATAAAGATGCGAGTCCATACGAACGCCAAGGCCACCCGGCGCATGAAATAGCGTTACTTTACCCGGTGAAGGCATAAAGGTACGCGAATCTTCGGCATTGATCCGGCACTCAAACGCATGGCCGTTAAGCTTTACGTCTTCCTGGCGAATCGACAGCGGCAGGCCAGAGGCAATGCGCAGCTGCTCTTTAACGATATCGACGCCGGTTACCATTTCAGTAACCGGGTGCTCTACCTGAACACGGGTGTTCATTTCGATGAAGAAGAACTTGCCATCTTCATACAGAAACTCAAACGTACCTGCGCCGCGGTAATTGATTTCGATACACGCCTGACGGCAGGCTTCGAGCACGTCAGCACGTGCTTGTGGCTCAATGCCGGGGGCGGGGGCTTCTTCCAATACTTTCTGGTGGCGGCGCTGAAGTGAGCAGTCCCGGTCATACAGGTGGATGGCGTTGCCCTGGCCATCGGCAAGTACCTGCACTTCCACGTGACGCGGTTTCTCAAGGAATTTTTCCATGTAGACCGTGCCATCACCAAACGCTGCCTGGGCTTCGTTTTGGGTGATGCTAATCGCTTCAAGCAGTTGGTCTTGGGAATGCACTACCCGCATACCACGGCCACCGCCGCCAGCGGCTGCCTTGATAATTACCGGATAGCCAACGCGCTTACCGGCGGCCAGATTCGAAGCATCATCATCGCCAAGCGGGCCGTCAGAGCCGGGAACGGTCGGTACACCGGCTTTCTTCATGGCTTCGATAGCGCTGACTTTGTCGCCCATCAGGCGAATGGTTTCAGCGCGCGGACCAATAAACGCAAAACCTGAACGCTCAACCTGCTCGGCAAAGTTGGCATTTTCAGACAAAAAGCCGTAGCCCGGATGAATCGCGCTTGAGTCGGTGACTTCAGCGGCGCTGATCAGTGCAGGAATATTTAAATACGACTGGGCCGATGAAGCCGGGCCAATACACACAGCTTCATCCGCCAGGCGTACGTGCATCAGTTCACGGTCGGCCTTAGAGTGTACCGCTACGGTTTTGATGCCCAGTTCTTTACAGGCCCGCAGGATACGTAGGGCTATCTCGCCGCGGTTCGCGATAAGTACCTTGTCCAGCATGGGAGAGTCCACCCGTGTTGATGTGAAAGATTAAGCGAGGACGATCATGGGCTGATCAAATTCCACCGGCTCACCATCTTCCACCAGGATGGCTTCAACCACACCGTCGCGATCGGCTTCGATCTGGTTCATCATTTTCATCGCTTCCACGATGCAAACGGTATCACCCTGTTTAACGGTGTCGCCCACTTCTACAAACGATTTAGCGCCGGGTGCAGGGCTGCGATAGAACGTGCCGACCATGGGTGAATTAACGGCATCGCCACGGAAGCTTGCGCCCTGAGGCTCAATGTCAGCGCCTGGAGCAACGGGGGCCGGGGCTGGTGCGGGGGCTTGTGTCGGGTAGCCGTACTGCGGCATTGGCTGGGGCTGCCAAGTGGCGCCATTAGGATGGCGGCTGATGCGTACTGACTCTTCGCCTTCCTGAATTTCGATTTCACTAATGTTTGATTCTTCGAGCAGTTCGATCAATTTTTTTACTTTGCGAATATCCATACTGAGCCCCATTAATGTCTGAAGGTTGCGAGCTGGCTACGCTGAACGTAAAGCGAAATGTGGCATGTTCGGCGCGCAGTAAACCAATTAAAGAAAACAAGAGAACGCTGCATGTTAGCGAACGTTACCCCTTCTACAGCTAAAAAATTGAGAATTTAACTAATATGGAAGCGGAGTTTGCCGAAAAAACAAGTGCATGTCCAGCGCTTGTCCGATGGACCGCCATGCCACTACCGTCCTTATCGGCCTAAGCAGCTTAGCCGTTGTTTAGCGATAACCGTCCTATGGTTAGCGCGAGCCGAGTACTACAAAGACAAAAGCAGAAGGATTATATTTTTAGTTCGATAGCCACTGCTTTAAGGACGAAAGATGTTCGGCAAGCTCATTGGCGGTGGCTTCCCCCTGAATGCGCGCTGTGCGTATCTCATTACCTTGATTAAAGAACAGTAGACTTGGCGGGCCAAAGAGCTGGTATTGATTCAGCAGCTGTCGGCTCTGCGCAGTGGTATCAGTCACATCGACTGAAATCAGCGTAAAGCCGTCCAGGGCAGCCACAACACGTGGGTCTGGGTAAACATCACGCTCCATCACCTTGCATGAGATGCACCATTCAGCAGTGAAATGAACAAATGCGGGGCGGTTAGCGTTGTCTGCTTGGGCAAGTGCTGACTGCAGCTCGTCCAAGCTACCCACTTCTTCAAATGTGAGCGCTCTGTTGGCGCTTGCCTCAGATGTGCTTGAGGCGCTTAACGGGCGCAGGGGGTTATTATTGCCCTGGGCTGCGCCCAGCACTAAGGCGACTCCCCAGGCCAGCAGCATTAGCCCTAGCGTTTGTCGAGCACGTGACCAGCCTGCTCGCTGGTTTAACGTTAAAGCGCCAAGCACCAGCGCGCTGCCAATAGCCAGGGCCGCCCAAAGTAATAGCCCGATAGGCCCTGCAACCAAGCGCTCGATCATCCAGACCGCGACACCCAGCAGCAACAGGCCAAAGGCGGTTTTAACGCCATTCATCCAAGCGCCTGTGCGGGGTAGCAGTGTTACGCCAAATGTGCCGACGAGCAACAGCGGCAAGCCCATCCCTAGGCCTAAGGCAAACAATACCGCGCCGCCAATAACGGCATCGCCCGTTGAGGAAATAAACACCAGCGCCCCCGCCAAAGGGGCCGTTACACAGGGAGATACTACTAAAACGGAAAGTGCCCCCGCTAAAGCCAGACCGCCAGGGCCGCTTTTTTGGGCGCGTGCCTGCCAAGCATCAATACGATTAGTGAGCCGTTGTGAAAAGCGCAGCTCGAAGGCGCCAAACATGGCCAGTGCAAATAGCGTAAATAAAACAGCAAACGTAATTAATACCGGTGCCGACTGAAGGCGCGCCTGTAGATTCAGTCCAGCCCCAAAAAGCCCCATCAGCACGCCTACGACCGCGTAAGTGACGGCCATACCCAGTACGTAGCTTGCCGAAAGTACAAAAGCACGCGGTCTGGTCGGATTCTGGCCTACGATAATAGAGGAAAGTATCGGAATCATGGGTAGTACACAGGGTGTAAACGTAAGACCAAGCCCTGCAAGAAAAAATAGCCCTAATGCCAATGGCAGGCTTGCCTCGCTTAAAAGCGTGCTAAAGCGGCTATCGGCACTTTGTGGTGTGCCTATAGATGGGTTTGAAACAGAACTTGAAACAGAACTTGAAGCAGAGCTTGAGAATGAACTGGCCATGTCGGGGTCTGACGTGTTGCCAGACTTTACGCTGCCAGCAGCTTGGCTGGTATTCTCGCTTAGCCAATCAGCATATTGGGCGGGCGGTTCTGATTCTGCCGCCTGAAGGTCTACGCGTTCTGGAGGATAGCAAAGCCCGGCATCGGCACATCCCTGAAAGGTGAGTGCAATATCAATAGGGCCTGAATAGGCACTTTCCAGAGGCGTTTCGAATACTACCTGATCACGGAACGTGTAAACGTCGCCGAAAAATTCGTCGGTGGTAAATGTGCCTTCCGGCAGAACGGAGCCACCCAGCGTTACCGACGGCGTCTGGCTTTCAACAGCAAACTGATGCCGGTAAAGGTAGTAGCCCTGAGTAATCTGCATACCCACATAAAGCGTTTCGCCATCGTGCCAGGCGCTGGACTGAAACGCCTCCATCACCGGTAAAAACGCATCTTCACTGCTAGATGAAAACCACTGTGCTTGGGCAACCAGGGGCAGGCAACAGAGAAGCAAGAGCGAACTTAAGCGTTTGATGGATAACACGATACATCCTTAACGGCGGTGTGACGGGATAAGCACCTGCATAGATCTCGCGCAGGGAAAACCGGACACTTTAATAGGGCAGCAGCACGATAAAAAAACGTTGGCTTGGCATAATAAGAAGGCCGCCTTGAGGGCGGCCTTCTTAATAGAGACAAAACGTGAGCGTTAGTTCACTTTATGCCTTTTGGTAAGCAGCCGCTGATTTCTCAATGGCTTTGCGTGCGGCTTCGACGCCTTCCCAGGATTCAACTTTTACCCACTTGCCTTTTTCAAGGTCTTTGTAGTTCTCAAAGAAGTGTGCAATTTGCTGACGCAGTAGCTCAGGCAGGTCGGTAACTTCTTGAATGTCATCATAAAGCGTGCTGAGTTTAGGGTGCGGTACGCACACAAGCTTGGCATCTTCGCCCGCTTCATCGGTCATGTTCAGGATGCCGATGGGGCGCGCACGGATAATGCTGCCAGGCGCTACCGGGTGAGGAGTAACCACCAGCGCGTCTAGCGCATCGCCATCATCCGCCAGTGTGTGCGGGATAAAACCATAGTTGGCGGGGTAGAACATCGGCGTAGCCATGAAGCGGTCAACCAGCAGCGCGCCCATGTCTTTATCGATTTCATATTTGATAGGAGCGTGGTTCGCAGGAATCTCGATCGCCACGTAAATATCGTTCGGCAAATCCTTTCCAGCAGGGATGTTATCGAAGTTCATCGTTGAGTCCTTAAGTCCTTGGGTGATGCAGTGGCTAAGCAATTGATGCGTTGCACGAATAGGCGGGAATTATACGAAGATGACTCAACGATTGCCAATGCAACATAGTGCTAGGGGCGTATCACCGTGCAAGTGCCAGCGACGCATCATGTTTATCAGTGCAAACGTGACGTTAGTTGGGCATCGCATTGAAGTCGTTGCGTGTATCATAGCGGCTGAGAAATTTATGCTGAGCGGCTAGCCAAGGAGGATGAGTGGGGCATGCCCAGTTGCTAATCAGTTATGGTCAAGCGTTTGTGGCTCCTGATAGGCGCTTGCATCGCAGCTCCATGTCGGTGCGTTTCCCTGATGCGCCGATACTGAAAGTTAAAGGGGGCTGTGCGGTTATCAGCGACTCCGTGTCACGCAATACGCTGGCCAAGCAGGCGGGCGACTTAAGCGTGCGGGGGTTTTTGGCAGACTACTTTTCCACGCCCGACCATTGGGATACAAAAACATCGGCAACTCGTGTGCTACGGGCATTGAACAGCTGGTGCTATAGCCAAAGCCAACATGTAAAAGAGGGCGGCTTTGTTTCCTCCATGTCGGTCATGGTCTTCCGTCAGCGCGAAGCCCATCTGTTTCATATGGGCGATACACTGGTCTTTCGACTGCGTGGCGCTGAGTTTGAGCAGCTGAGCCGTGATCATGTCACCGACATCGGCGGCTATCACTACCCATCCCGGGCGCTGGGAATGGATGGCAGTGTGGATATTGATTACACCCATCTAGGGCTCAAGCAAGGCGATATTTTTCTATTTACCACGCGGGGTGTGCGCGGCACGCTGCTGCCCTCAGATTACGTGAGACTGATTCGCCAGGATGCCAGTGACCTGGATGCTGCCTGCGAGCGCTTGGCCAGTGAAGCCAAACAGCGTGCCCAGGAGCGTGGCTACGGTGGAGAACAGTTTTGCTTTCAACTGGTGCGTATTGATGAGCTTCCCGAAGAGTCGCCGGATGACCCAAGCCTGATTTACGGCGACTTACCGATTCCGCCCGAGCTTGCCCCCGGTGAACGCTTGGATGGTCTGGAAGTCATTGAAGTGCTTTCACGTAATGCGCAGTCTCGGGTTTACCGCGTACGGGATGTGCATACGGAGCGGGAAATGGTCATGAAGGCGCCAAGCCCCGAGCTTTCACTGCGTAATGCTTATCTGGAGCATTTTCTACTTCAGCAATGGATTGTGGAGCGGGTTAACTCACCCTTCATTGTCAAAGTGATAAAGCCTTCAAGGCCGCGGCGCTATCTTTATTATCTAATGCAGCATGTGGAAGGCGAGACGCTTCGCCAGTGGGCCGAAAGGCATCCCCAGGCAAGCCTTGTCCAGCGGCTCGATATTGCCAATCAGCTGGGCAAAGCCGTTCAGGCACTGCATCACCGGGATATTATCCATCAACAAATTACCCCGGATAATATCTTGATTGATACGCATGGGAAGCTGATTCTGAATGATTTTAGCGCATGTCATATGCGTGAAGCGGATGGCCACCGTCAATCGGGAGAGTTGCTGCGCCAAATTGGTTTTAACGAGCATACCGCGCCTGAGTATGCGCTAGGCGACAGCGTTGGACGCCGCAGCGATCAGTACTCGCTAGCCTCAACCGCTTATTGGTTGTTGACCGGGGCGTTGCCGTATCAATTCACGCCTAACAAATTGCGCAGTCATACGGATTTAGAAGAACTTAGTTACCGCAGCTCACGTGCCCAGAACCCTGAAATATCCATTGAGTTAGATGAAGCGTTAAGACGCGCACTGGATCCTCAGCGAGCGCTGCGCTTTAGGCGGCTATCGGAATTTTTACATGCGCTGCGTGTGCCGCTTGGTCGTTTACCCGCCCGGGATGAACCCCGCACGGAGCCTCGGCGTCATTTCTGGCAGGGGGTCGCTGGCGTATTGCTGTTACTGCTCGTGCTGTCGTGGCTGCTACGTTAGGGCCGCTATATTAAAACGGTTATAAAATAGCTGACCATAAAAAACGGGCGATGAAATAATCATCGCCCGTTTTGGTATACGCTTGGCTTACAGCGTGAAAGTGGGGAGTTTTTGTTCCACTTTGGCAAGCTTGAGCTTAGCCACTTTGGGCAAACCGTTCTCAAACGGCGGGAAGTCTTCGCCTTGAATCAGCGGCGAGAGGTAGTCACGACACGCCTGGGTAATCGCAAAACCGCTTTCGCTGATAAAGTCACGCGGCATAAACTTTTCCTGGTTGGCAATCTGCGAAAGCGGTGCGGAAATGACATCCCACTGGTAAGGCGATTGAGAAACACGCCGAATCGCCGGCATCATCGAGTTTTTACCGGCAAGGGCCAGCGTCACGGCTTCACGGCCGACCGCATAGGCCTGTTCAACGTCGGTTTTAGATGCCAGATGGCGTGCTGCACGCTGTAAATAGTCTGCGACGGCCCAGTGGTACTTATAGCCCAGGTCTTGCTTGATCATACCGGCTAGCGTGGGGGCAACACCGCCCAACTGGCGATGGCCAAAGGCATCGGTATTACCCGCATCGGCCAGGAAAGTGCCGTCTTCGTAGCGCGCGCCTTCGGATACCACAATCACGCAGTAACCGTTCTGCTTAACGCTTTCTTCTACACGCGCCATCACCGCTTTACGATTGAAGGCAATTTCGGGGAAAATAATCAAATGTGGCGGCTCGCCTTCACCTTCCCCGGCAAGCCCGCCTGCGGCAGCGATCCAGCCAGCATGGCGGCCCATCACTTCAAGCACGAATACTTTAGTAGACGTTGCGCACATGGACGCGATATCCAGCGACGCTTCGCGGGTAGAGGTGGCAATATATTTGGCAACGCTACCAAAGCCCGGGCTGTTATCGGTAATCGGCAGATCGTTATCCACGGTTTTAGGCACATGGATGGCGGTCAGCGGATAACCCAGTTTTTCAGACAGCTGGGAAATCTTCAGGCAGGTATCGGCACTGTCGCCGCCACCGTTATAGAAGAAGTAGCGAATATCGTGGGCTTTAAAAACCTCGATCAGACGCTCGTACTGCGTACGGTGCGTGTCGATATCTTTCAGCTTGTAGCGGCAAGAACCGAATGCGCCGCCTGGCGTATGGCGTAGCGCAGCGATCGATTCGTCACTTTCCTGGCTTACATCGATAAGATCTTCAGTCAACGCGCCAATGATGCCGTTATGACCGGCATACACTTTGCCAATTTGCTCGGGCGCCTGACGGCAAGCTTCGATAACGCCACAGGCGCTAGCGTTAATAACGGCGGTAACGCCGCCTGACTGGGCGTAAAAGGCATTATGCTGAGCCATTGAAACGTCTCATCTCTTGAAAAGCGAAAAAGTGGAGCACGCGGAAAGTGTTAAATACGTTCACTACCGGTGCCTCAAGGTGGCGAAGTTTAGCGTAAAGCGATAATGGCTGCATCCAACGAACGGCTTATTCGCCATCATCCAGATCTTGCTCACGCTGGGCTAAACGCCAGCCACCCAAATCTTTATAACGATTAACCATGGCGCAAAATAGCTCTGCGGTGCGCTCGGTATCGTAGCGTGCAGAGTGCGCCGCTTTATTATCAAACTCGATGCCCGCTGCGCGGCAAGCCCGCGCCAGCACCGTCTGCCCATAGACCAGGCCAGCAAGCGTTGCGGTATCAAAACTCGAGAAAGGGTGAAAGGGGTTACGCTTAACGTTGCACCGTTTAGCGGCCGCGTTGAGAAACCCTTGATCAAAGGCGGCATTATGGCCAACCAAAATCGCCCGAGAGCAGCCGTGCGCTTTTATCGATTTGCGTATGGGCCGGAAAATTTCGCCTAATGCTTCAGACTCACTGAGCGCTACCTGGCGCCGCAATGGGTCATCAAGATTGATGCCGGTAAAATCCAGTGCGGACTGCTCGACATTGGCCCCTTCAAACGGTTTGATGTGATAGGCATAGGTCGCATCAGGCAGCAGATTGCCTTCTGGGTCCATGGTGAGCGTGACGGCTGCAATCTCAAGCACGGCATCACTTTGGGCATTAAAGCCACCCGTTTCTAAATCAATGACAACCGGTAGATAACTACGAAAACGTTGGGCCATTAATTCGCGGGCAATTGCCTCGCTCATGCAGCTCTCCTTAGTAAAGCGAGTAATCGGTCAAAAATGGGCGGCAAGCCGCCTCTTGAGTGGTGTGATTCTAGCAGCTTTCTTGCTAAGGCGTCGTTGACGGTATTCGCTGGGCATAGAGAACGCTATACTCAGGGTTTATTTCAACATGCAGCACGCAATTAGGTGCTGCATTTTCTAGTGAACTTGCTTTCATAAACAAGGAGCAAAGAATGTCCGATGTCAAAAAGGTTGTGCTGGCATATTCAGGCGGCCTGGACACATCCGTAATCGTTAAGTGGTTGCAGGAAACCTACAACTGCGAGGTAGTGACCTTTACTGCCGACATCGGTCAAGGCGAAGAAGTCGAGCCGGCCCGTGCTAAGGCCCAGGCGCTGGGTGTTAAAGAAATTTACATTGAAGACCTGCGTGAAGAGTTTGTACGTGACTACGTCTTCCCCATGTTCCGTGCCAACACGATCTACGAAGGTGAATACCTGCTGGGTACGTCGATTGCACGCCCGCTGATCGCCAAGCGCTTGATTGAAATTGCCAATGAAACGGGCGCGGATGCCATTTCTCACGGTGCAACGGGTAAAGGTAACGACCAGGTGCGTTTCGAGCTGGGCGGCTATGCGCTGAAGCCGGGCGTTAAAGTCATTGCGCCGTGGCGCGAGTGGGATCTGACGTCGCGTGAAAAGCTGATGGCTTACTGCGAAGAGCACAATATCCCGGTCGACTTCTCCAACAAGAAGAAAAAATCGCCGTACTCCATGGACGCCAACCTGCTGCATATCTCTTACGAAGGCGGCATTCTGGAAGACCCATGGGCCGAAGCCGAAGACGATATGTGGCGTTGGAGCGTGTCGCCAGAAGCGGCACCCGATCAACCTACCTATGTTGAGCTGACGTTCGAGAAAGGCGATATCGTCGCGATCGACGGTGAGGCTCTCAAAGCCCACGAAGTACTTGAGAAACTCAACAAAGTCGGCGGCGACAACGGCATTGGCCGTCTGGATATCGTAGAAAACCGCTATGTGGGCATGAAGTCACGTGGCTGTTATGAAACTCCTGGTGGCACCATCATGTTGCGTGCTCACCGTGCGATCGAGTCGCTGACGCTGGACCGCGAAGAGGCTCACCTGAAAGATCAATTGATGCCGAAATACGCCGAAGTGATCTACAACGGCTACTGGTGGAGCCCTGAACGTCGCATGCTGCAAGCCGCTATCGACGAGACACAGAAAAACGTCTCCGGCGTTGTGCGCATGAAGCTCTACAAAGGCAACGCTACCGTAGTAGGGCGTAAGTCCGAGCAGTCTTTGTTCGATGAGTCTATCGCAACGTTTGAAGACGATGCCGGTGCTTACAACCAGAAAGACGCGGAAGGCTTTATTAAGCTTAATGCTTTACGCTTGCGGATTGCTGCTGGCAAAGGTCGTCAGCAGAGCTAATCCCGTTAAAGGCGGCAGGTTGTCCTGCCGCTTTTTTTATAACGCTAGGAGCCAGTATGTTTAAGAAGCTCTTTTCAGGTCTGTTTGGCGGTGAAGGTAGCGGAGCCCCTAACGCGGGTGTCAACGCGGCTGACCCGGTGGAATACAAAGGCTTTTTTATTATTTCTCAGCCCGATCAGCAAAGCGGCCAATACCGCGTCAGCGGATGGATCAAGCAGCCAAGCGATAGCGGAGAACCCCGCGAACACCGTTTTGAACGCTCGGATATGTTACCCAGCCGCGATGCCTGCGACGCCATGATGGTGACCAAAGCGCAGCGCTACATTGATGAAGTAGGCGAGGCTATTTTTGAACCCGATCCCCGCCAGGCAAGTCATTAGTTAATAAATGACGGCTTGCTTGAAGATATGATCAAGTAGTCACGCTAATTGCTTTCGATGTGTCGCTTTTAGTTAACATTAACTGCCTAAAATACTAGCTTTAGGTTGTTGATGCGTGAGTATCAATCAGTGCCCTTGCTTGTGCAGCCGCTCTAAGCATCGTATTTGCTGGGAAGTCATTGGGCATAGTGCTTGTCTCTGCGATCTTGATGTCTCTCAATAGCTCTCCAAGCGGTCCTGCTTGTTTCTTTAAGGCGTTTTCAATTTTTTTGCCTAGATGAATTTCTTTTAACACTGCTTTTAAATCTATTTCTAAGATAGAGGGCATTAATGAGAACAAGCCTGTGATAAAGCTTTCTTGCTCATCAATATGTCTTTGCTCAGCTACTATCTCGCATGCAAAAGCTCTTGTTAATGCTTTTATTAAGTTCAAGCGACTAGCTGGGCTATTG